>NZ_JBHYIG010000005.1:0-15183 GCF_042740015.1 Streptomyces sp. NPDC059037 | reverse complement strand
GCGCTTCGGGCGGGTCTGTGTATAGCTCTTATTATATAGTTGATCGGGCGGGGGCGCCCGCGCGGGCGCCGCGGGGGAACTGCGCGACAAGCCCCCACCGACCCGCAGGTCTCTCAATGCACCAGCCGGAGCCCACCTTCTCAACGAGGTTCCGGCGGCCGCTGCCGAGGCATGTTCGGCCGCGCCCCCGGCGGCAGGGCGGCCCGCGCGGGGGCCGGCCCCGCCTCCCCCCGGGAGGCGGGGACCAACGCCTGCATGGCAAGCGGCGCGGGCCCGGACCGAAACTCCACCATCCAGTCCGCCGTCTCGGACCGCACAAGCTCCGTCACGTCCTCCGAGAACCGCCGAAGGACCCCCAGGCACCGCTCGGCCGCCTCGCTCGCCGTCCCCTCCGTGGGCCCGAGGACCTCCCGCACGCTCTCCGAAGCCCAGTCGAACTGCAGTACCTGCAGCCTCCGCTGCACCGCCTGAGCCGTGGCCACGTCCCGCATCCACCCGGAGGTGAGCCCGAAGAAGCGGTCGCACCCCACGCACGCCGCCCCCGCGAGCAGCGAGACAAACCCCCACGCGGCGACATGCCCCGCCGCCCCCGCCAGATCGAGCAGCGGAAACACCCCCGCCCCCACGGCTCCCACCGCCGCGCCCACGCGCGAGAACCGCGCCCCGCGCCGCTTCCACGCGCGGTCGGACAGATACCAGGCCGCCGTATTCAGCGCCCCCCGCTCCACCCACCGGTACAGCTCGTCGAGCCGCTGGGCCGGCTCGCCCCAGTCCCCGAGCGGAAAGCTCCGCCCCGTCAGATCCCCGGCCCGGGAGCCCTCGGTGCCGCCCCGGGCGCTCTCCTGCGCCCCCGCCCCGGCACCCTGCCCGTGCCCGTCATGGGGCACCCCCTCGGGCTGCATATCCGGCTGGCTCACGGCACTCCCTCTACCTCTACGAGATCCCTGACTGTTCCCTGCGGCGGTTCCGTACGGTAAGCGCCCTGTGACACCTGGTGCTGATGCGCAGCCCCAGTCCTACCGCCCAATGGGTGGCCGTCAGCCCGTTTTCGCGGTATTTCCGCCCGGAAGAGGTCCTTGATCAGGTATAGGAGGACCGCTGATCTCACTCGAAAGAGTGCTGGGGCGATCGCACCCCCGACCACGTAGGCTCATTCCAGGTGGAAAAACCCGCCTGGTGAACCCAGAAAACCCCCACAAAAGATCCATATGTGACCCCATCCATATGCGAGCCCATCCCTATGTGACCCCCATGAAACGGAGCTGATCGTGATCCCCGGTGGTGGCCAGCCCAACATGCAGCAGCTGCTCCAGCAGGCCCAGAAGATGCAGCAGGACCTCGCCGCGGCGCAGGAGGAGCTCGCTCGCACGGAGGTCGAGGGCCAGGCGGGCGGCGGTCTCGTCAAGGCGACGGTCAACGGCTCGGGCGAACTGCGCGGCCTCGTCATCGACCCCAAGGCGGTCGACCCGGAGGACACGGAGACCCTCGCCGACCTGATCGTCGCGGCGGTCCAGGCGGCGAACGAGAACGCGCAGGCGCTCCAGCAGGAGAAGCTGGGCCCGCTCGCGCAGGGCCTGGGAGGCGGCGGCATCCCGGGCCTTCCCTTCTAAGAAACCCCCCGGCCAACTACCGTACGTACCAGAGCTCGACCCTAGAAAGAGCCCGAGAAAGAGAAGGAAAGGCGTCCCGTGTACGAAGGCGTGGTCCAGGACCTCATCGACGAGTTGGGCAGGCTGCCCGGCGTCGGTCCCAAGAGCGCGCAGCGGATCGCCTTCCACATCCTGCAGGCGGAGCCGACGGACGTACGCCGTCTCGCGCACGCCCTCCTAGAGGTGAAGGACAAGGTCCGCTTCTGCGCGACCTGTGGAAACGTCGCGCAGGAAGAACTCTGCAACATCTGCAGAGACCCCCGCCGCGACCTCTCCGTCATCTGCGTCGTGGAGGAGCCGAAGGACGTAGTCGCGATCGAACGCACCCGCGAGTTCCGCGGGAAGTACCACGTCCTGGGCGGCGCGATCAGCCCCATCGAGGGCGTGGGCCCGGACGATCTCCGCATACGGGAACTCCTCGCGCGCCTGGCCGACGGCACCGTCACGGAACTGATCCTGGCCACGGACCCCAACCTGGAGGGCGAGGCCACGGCGACGTACCTCGCGCGCATGATCAAGCCCATGGGCCTGAAGGTCACCCGCCTGGCCAGCGGGCTCCCTGTCGGGGGAGATCTGGAATACGCGGACGAGGTCACTCTGGGCCGCGCTTTCGAGGGGAGACGACTCCTAGATGTCTAAGCAGCAGAAGTCGCAGACGCAGCAGTCCGACGCCGGAGCCGACGCCGGAGCGAAGCTGATCCACTCCACGTCCCAGGACCCGGACTCCTTCGCGGTGCAGATCTCGGACCAGATCGAGAGCTTCATCGTGGCGGTGACGGAGGTGGCAAAGGGCGACGAGCCGGACTCGGCGGTCCCCTTCCTCCTCCTGGAGGTCTCCCAACTCCTCCTGGCCGGCGGCCGCCTGGGCGCGCACGAGGACATCGTCCCCGAGGAGCGCTACGAGCCGGACCTGGGCCCGGAGCGCGACGTGGACGACCTCCGCGAACGCCTGGCGCTCCTCCTGGAGCCGGTGGACGTCTACTCGGAGGTCTTCGACCCCTACGAGCCCCGCAAGGCCCCGGTCGCGGCCCGCATCTCGGACGACTTGGCGGACGTGGTCGCGGACCTCTCGCACGGCCTGGCGCACTACCGCGCGGGCCGCACGACCGAGGCCCTCTGGTGGTGGCAGTTCTCGTACTTCTCCAACTGGGGCTCAACGGCCTCGGCCGCCCTCCGAGCCCTCCAGTCCCTGGTGGCCCACGTCCGCCTGAACCAGCCGTTGGAGGACCTGAACGGCCTGGACACGGACGAGGACCTGGCGGAGGACGCGTTGGCGGAGGCGGCGGGCAAGGTGATGGCGGAGGAGCTCGCGGGCCCACTGGGCCTGCGCTCGATCCAGTAGCTCCAGCTTCAGCTCCAGCTTCTGCCCGAGGTCGCCGGAGGCCTGCGGTCCCTGATTCGTGGTCGCCATTCGCTCGTTGACCTGACGAGTATCTGGCGAGTGCGGCTGGGACCGCAGAAGACGGAGGCGCCCGATGAGTCGGCACAGTAGCTGGACAGAGGCCAAGCGTCGGATGCGCGGAAGCCAGTCCGAGGTGCCCGATGCCGCGTGGGAGGAACGCAAGCAGGCGGCGCGTACCGCGACTGAGGCGTACGTGCTGGGGCAGCATCTGCGGGAGATTCGCGAGGAACAGGGCCTGACGCAGGTGCAGGTCGCCGAGTCCGTCGGCATTTCCCAGGCGCGGGTGTCGCAGATCGAGCGCGGCGAAATCCATAACTTGGAGACCATGCGTACCTACGCGGCGGCGCTTGGCGCCAAGATCACGGTGTCCATTGAGTACGGCGATCGGATCGTCGGAGCTGCCTGACCGGGGCGAAATGGCCCTGAACGGCGCCCAGTTGCTGAGTACGGCGATACGCTGAGTTACGCAACTGCGCTAGGGGGCGGGGGCCATGGCGGACAACGAGGCATGGGCGGGTCTGGCCGAGGCGATCGGGGCGATCCGCGGGGAGTTGCAGCGGGCGGCCGATGAGGGGCGCGGGCAGGGCGTCCAATTCCGTACCGGCCCGGTCGAGTTGGAGTTCTCCGTGGACGTACGCGTGGACGGCGAGGCGCGGGCGAAGGTGTTCGTGCTGCCGTTCAGTGCGGAGGCGAAGGCGGCGAGGGCCAAGGGGACGGTGAGCCGCGTCAAGCTCACCCTCCAGCCGGTGGATCCGCAGACGGGGGAGGACGCGCGGGTCGGCGATGAGTCCGCCGAGGAACGCCCCGAGTAGGGCGGCCACCCCATGGACGTACGACGGGTCATGGAGATCTGGAGCCCGTCGGGCAAGCGGGCGGGCAGTGGGTATCTCGTTGCGGACCGGCTGGTTCTGACGGCGCTTCACAATGTCGCGGGCGGAGCGAGGGAGTTGGAAGTCCGCCTGCTCGATCGCGAGGGCCGTACGCGTTGGTCCGCTGCGGAGGTGCTGTGGCCGGAGCAGGGGCAGGAGCCGGACCTGGAGCGGGAGCCTCAGGCGGATGCGGCGCTGATTCGGATCACGGACGCTGAGTGGACACCGCCGGGCGGTGCCGAGCCTGTGCGGTGGGGGCGGATCGAGCCGACGGTCGGTGAATCCCAACTCACTTGCCTGGCAGTTGGTTTCCCCCGTTCGGAGAAGCGTGACCAGGTCCGGGACACGAAGGAGATCCGGGGCCATGTCGAGACGCTGACCGGCCTGAAGTCGGGCGGTCTGATCACCGCGTACGTCGACCGAGTCGCCACCCCGAGCAAGCCGGACGGGAAGTCGCGGTGGGCGGGGGCGTCGGGGGCTGCGCTGTTCGCGCGGGGGCGGCTGGTCGGGGTGGTCACGACTGACCGCGCGCGGGATTACGAGGCTGATCAACTCACGGCGGTGGCCGTCGCGTCCCTCGCGGCGAGGCCGGGTTTCGCGATGGCGATCAAGGCATCGGGTGGAGAAATGGTCCTGGACCATGTCACGGCGGTGACACCCGCTGAGCCGCCGCGTACGGCGTACGACATCGAGGTCCCGCCTGGCGTGCACAACCTGTCGGATCTGACGTCGCGAATCTTCGTCGGCCGGGAGGAAGTCCTGGCCGAGCTGGACCGCGCGCTCACCGAGGACTCCCAGCAGACGATCACGCAGACCCTGCACGGCCTGGGCGGCGTCGGCAAGACGACGCTGGCGTGGCATTACGCCCACGACCATCTGGGGTCGTACCGCTTGGTGTGGTGGATCCGCTCCGACACCCCGGAGCTGATCGATGCGGGCTTGGCCGCGCTCGCGGCCCGGCTTAGGGGAGATGCCGACGCCCTCGCTACCGCGCAGGCGGTGTCGTGGGCCATTGGATGGCTCCAGACACATCCGGGCTGGCTGCTGGTCTTCGACAACGTGGAGAAGCCTGAGGACGTGCGCGCGATTACGGGCCAGCTCCGGGACTATGGACGCCAGTTGATAACCAGCCGCTGCAAGGGAGGCTGGGCCGGCGAGGCGATCCCTCTCCCTGTGCTGGACATCGAGGCTTCGCTGGACCTGCTTGCCCGCCTGACGGATGGAGGCGACGAGGATGAAGCCCGGGAACTGGCCGAGGAGCTGGGCCACTTGCCGCTCGCCTTGCAGCAGGCAGGTGCCTTCATCGCGCAGGCGTCCATCACGGTCGACGAGTACAGGAGGATGCTCCATCAGCACCCGGAGGACGCAACGGGCGCCGCACCGCCGGACGCGGACCCCACACGGACCATGGCGAGCGTCTGGCGCATCAGCCTGGACGCCCTCCACGAGCGCGACCCTCGGGCCGTGGAGATCCTGCGCATCGCCGCTTGGTACGCCCCGACGGGCATCCCTCGCAGCCTGTTCGCCCCGCTCGCCGAGAATCCCGTAGACCTCGCCGGACTGTTGGCCCTGCTGGCGAACTACAACATGATCACCCTCGACCGCACATCACTCGGCGCCCACCGCCTTGTCCAGATGGTGGCCCGCACCCCATCAGGAGCCGACCCCCACCGTTCCCAGGCCCTCATTACCGCGGCCCGTGACCAGGCTGCAGCTTGGATACTCGATGCGCTCCCGGACGATCCGGTGTCCAATGTGCAGGGATGGCCGAGATGGAGGAGCCTCCTACCGCACGCAGAGGCTCTCCTTAAGGCTTTGAGCCCTGCTGAGGACACGGTCGACACGGTCACGGTCCTCAATGAGGTTGGGACGTACCTCGAGGGACAAGGCGAGGTGCGCAAGGCCACGGAGTACTGTCACCGCGCTCTGGAAGCGGCCACCAGGGTGTTGGGTGCCGACCACCCAAATACGCTGGCCGCGAGGAACAACCTGGCTGGTGCGTATGAGTCGGCGGGTGATGTAGGGCGTGCGATCCCGCTGTATGAGCAGACGTTGGCCGATTGTCTTCGGGTGTTGGGTGCGGATCATCCGAGCACGCTGAGGTCGCGGAGCAACCTGGCCTACGTGTATGAGGCTGCAGGTGATGCGAGGCGTGCGATTCCGGTCTTCGAGCAGACGTTGGCCGATTGTCTTCGGGTGTTGGGTGCCGATCATCCGGACACGCTGAGGTCGCGGAGCAACCTGGCTGGTGCGTATGAGTCGGCGGGTGATGTGGGGCGTTCGATCTCGTTGTACGAGCAGGTGTTGGCCGATCGTCTTCGGGTGTTGGGTGCCGATCATCCGGACACGCTGACGTCGCGGAGCAACCTGGCCTACACATATGCGACGGCGGGTGATGTGGAGCGTGCGATCCCCTTGTACGAGCAGACGTTGGCGGATCGGCTGCGGGTGTTGGGTGCGGATCATCCGGATACGTTGGCGTCGAGGAGCAGCCTGGCTGGTGCGTATGCGTTGGCGGGTGATGTGGGGCGCGTGATCCCGCTGTATGAGCAGACGTTGGCGGATCGGCTGCGGGTGTTGGGTGCGGATCATCCGGATACGTTGGCGTCGAGGAGCAACTTGGCCTACGCGTTCAAGTCGGCGGGTGATGTGGGGCGTGCGATCCCGCTGTATGAGCAGACGTTGGCGGATCGGCTGCGGGTGTTGGGTGCGGATCATCCGGATACGTTGACGTTGCGGAACAACTTGGCCTCCGCGTATACGTCGGTGGGTGATGTGGGGCGTGCGGTTCCGTTGTACGAGCAGACGTTGGCCGACTGCGTCCGGGTGCTGGGCCAGGATCACCCGACGACGAAGGCCGTGCGCGGGAACTTGGCTGCTGCCCGCGCGGTAGCGTCGCTGCCTACGGACTCACCAGGCCGCCAAGCGCCTCCATCAGCCGCCCGGCCTCCACATACGGCGCCGTAACGCTCGGCTCCGAGTACCAGCACAGCGGCCACGTATTGCCCTCCAGCGCCGGAATCCCGATGTACGTCACCGTGCGCGGCGTCCCGAAGCGTTGTACGCCCAGGGGCCACCGGTGTTCCTTCGCCGCCCCCGGCGCCACCAGGAAGTACATCCACCGGAAGCCCGTCGCCTCGCAGATGACGGGGCCGGCGTCCCCCTCCGTCTCCGCGATCAGCCGCGCGGCGACCTGTTCTCCTCGTACGCCCTGGATGCGCAGTGCGTCGAAGTGGACGCCGGACACGCGGAGTTGGTGCCCCGTCAGCGGGACCCACTCCGGCCAGTGAATTGCGTTCGTCATGGTCACAGGGTGGGGAGCGCGGGGCTACGCTCGGTAGTGACTGAGGGGATACACGCGGAGGTGTATCCGTCGGAGGTGGCCGCTGTGTCCGTTCAGTACAACCCGACTTGGCGTTACGGCGGCAACCAGCTGAAGCGCTGGCAGGCCAGGGCCAGCGTCACCCGTGAGGAACTGGGCGCCGCCTCCAATTACTCACCGGACACCATCAAGGCCATGGAGCAGGGCGTGCGGATGCCCACGGCTCGGGTGCTGGATGCGGCGGATGAGTTGTGCCATGCGGAGGGGCTGCTCAGCGCCGCCAAGGATTACGTGAAGGGCGAGAAGTTCCCGCCTCGGGCGCAGGACTTCATGCAGTACGAGCAGCAGGCGGCCAGCCTTTGGTGGTACGAAGTCGTGCTGATTCCTGGGCTGTTGCAGACAGAGACGTATGTGCGGAGGCTGATCAGCACCTTCGTTCCGCCGATGGACGAGGAGACGGTGGAACAGCGAGTCGCGGGCCGGTTGGAACGCCAGGAACTTCTCACCCGGAAGCCGCTGGCAGCGTGCAGTTTCGCCCTGTACGAGGCTGTACTTCACGGCCCCCACGTGGACAAGGAGCAGTTGCTCCATCTGCTGGAGTTGGGCCGCCGAAACAACGTCGCGATTCAGGTACTGCCCTACGCGCGGGCGGTCTCCGCTGGGCTCATGGGGCAGATGGTTCTGCTGGAGACTCGCGATCGTGAGCGATTCGCCTACGCCGACGGTTCGTCGGTGAGTCAGCTCACTTCCGATGTCGAGGTGGTGAGTTCGTACACGGAGCGGCTTAGCGTGATCCGTATGGAGGCCCTCGGTACCGAGGACTCGGCTCGCTTCATCGAGCGGATGGCGGATGAGCTGTGAGTGACGCGCTCAAGTGGTTCAAGTCCAGCTTCAGCGGCCCTGAGGGCGACGCCTGCCTGGAAGCGGCCTTGGAGTGGCGCAAGTCCACGTATAGCGAAGGGGATCGTGACGCGTGCGTGGAAGCTGCCGTCTGCCCAGTCGCCGTCCACATCCGCGACTCCAAGCTCCCCGCATGGGCCGGCCCCGAACTCACGATCCCCGCCCCCGCCTGGAAAGCCTTCATCTCCGCAGTTCAGCCCGGAGCTTGAGCCCCGGGCTTCGGGCCCCGAGCCCCGAGCTCCTCCCATGGTTTTGGTTGGTATTGGTTGGGTTCTAAACCAACCAACTAACCAATCCCATAACGGAGTTGGGCACTCCGTCACCCTCAAGGGTGACGTTCCGTGATCAGCTTGCGCCAGAACGTAAAGCCGCTCTACGTTCGCGGCAATAGAACGGCCCCGGCCGGTGCGCCAACACCGAAAGCCGAGGCCTAGTCCTACGATCGATCAGAGGTCGACCGTGGCTTATGCCAACCCTAATCCTGTCCTGCCGTCCCCGTCCCACCCGATGGCCAAAACGGGCTACGGCAAACGCCTCGCGGATGACGAAGAACCGTACAGCGAAGCCGATTTCGCACATCTGGGCTCCCGCGAGGCCGAACTCGCGACGTTCATCGACCACCTCCCCGCTGGCGCCGCGATGGGCTACAAGGACATCGCCGCCGAGCACCCCCTGTACGGCCAGCAGGCCATCCGCACCTCGCTGGGGCGCCTGACCGAAGCCGGCCACCTCCGCTGGATCAAGGAGCACCTCACCGTCGAGGACAACTCGATGCGCTGGGTGACGAGGACGTACTGGTCGCGGGAGCCCAGGTCCCCTCAGAGGTGGGCCGAGTTCGCCCGCGATCGGCACGGGCGGGACGTCACGCACGACCATCACCCGGGCCTGGCCCGCGTACCGGAACCGGCGGAGGAGCAGGCCCCCGAGCCAGAAGCCGTGCCCGAGCCCAGCGCCGCGTACCGCACCCTCGCCCAACTCCGCCTGGCCGACCGGCGTATGGCCCTCTCCGATGGGGAGTGCCGCGCCCTCGAAACCCTTGCCGGGCAATGGCTGGACCACGGTGCGACCCCGCAGGACATCACCCACGCCCTGACCGCCGGGCTGCCGCCAACGGTCACCAATCCGGGCGGGCTCGCCCGAAACCGACTGGAGAGCAAGATGCCACCGAAGCCCCCTGCCAAGACCAAGACCCCTTCCCGAGCCCACGTCACTCGCGCGATCTTCGTCTGCGGACTCTGCGAAGAGCCCGAGACCACGACAGAACTGGTCAACGGGATCTGTGCCGACTGCCGAGCGGAGTGCGATGCGTTCGAAGCGGAGGAGGCCCGCCTGGGCATCCAGATCGGATACGTACCCGACACGTTCCTGACCCGCCCACGCGCCGCGGCACCGGTGATGGACGTGACCGAGCGGGTGGCGGAGCTGAGGCGCGCCGCCGGTCTGCCGACGGGGCGAGGTGGCGTATGAGCGTGCCCCCGCAGATGCCCGTCGAGGACTTCGAGGAATTCGCCGGCGTGGCGCCCGAGACGGTGACGCTTGAATTCATCGACGGAAAGCTGGAGGTCAAGCCCGTGCCGGACGGCGACCACGGAGAGATCGTCATGTGGCTGCTGCGGCAGTGCATGCAGCAGCGCCCAGAACTCGGCCTGTACCCCGAGCAGGGCCTGGTCATCGCGGGTGATCGCGCGGGCCGCGCCAAGCCCGACGGTGCGCTCGCTCCGATCGGCACCTTCGCCGGGCAAGGCGAGTGGGCGGCCCCTGACGGCGTCCTCATGGTCGTCGAGGTCACCTCCTACGACCGCGACACCGACCGCCGCGACCGCCACGAGAAGCGTCACGGCTACGCCCGCGCCGGCATCCCCGTCTACCTGCTCATCGACCGGGACAACGGCACCCTGACCGTCTTCAGCGACCCACACGAAGGCGACTACCGGCAGACCCCCACCCACGCCTACGGAGCCACAGTCCAGCTCCCCGCCCCCGTAGCCATCACCCTGAACACCGAGAAGCTCAAGGACTACGCCCACTGACACCAACCCCGCCCGAGGCCCCCGGCCAGGACCGCCCCGAACCTGTGACCCACCCCACTTTCCGGAGTGCCCCACTCCACAGCGGGCATGCGACAAGCCGAGCGGTCGGAACGTACCTCCCGAGCAGCGGGAGCGTATGCCCGTGATGATCACGTAGTGAGCGGGACATCTCACCATGTGGTATTTGCGAGGCGAATTTCGACCGCTCGTTAGACTGAGCCGACCGCAGCAGTGCGGTAAGAAACGGACTGAGCGAGGAGCGCACGTGAGCCTTGTCGTGCAGAAGTACGGAGGCTCCTCCGTAGCCGATGCCGAGGGCATCAAGCGGGTCGCCAAGAGGATTGTCGACGCCAAGAAGAACGGCCATCAGGTCGTTGTCGTGGTGTCCGCCATGGGTGACACGACGGATGAGTTGATCGATCTTGCCGGGCAGGTATCCCCGATCCCTGCCGGGCGCGAATTCGACATGCTGCTGACCGCCGGAGAGCGGATCTCCATGGCCCTCCTTGCCATGGCGATCAAAAACCTGGGCCACGCGGCCCAGTCGTTCACCGGCAGCCAGGCCGGTGTCATCACCGACTCCGTCCACAACAAAGCGCGGATCATCGATGTGACGCCGGGGCGGATCCGGGCCTCGATCGACGAGGGCAACATCGCCATCGTCGCCGGGTTCCAGGGAGTCAGCCAGGAGGGCAAGAACATCACCACGCTGGGTCGTGGTGGGTCGGACACGACCGCTGTCGCCCTCGCCGCCGCCCTCGACGCCGAGGTCTGCGAGATCTATACCGATGTCGACGGTGTCTTCACCGCCGATCCGCGGGTCGTGAAGAAGGCCCGGAAGATCGACTGGATCAGCTTCGAGGACATGCTGGAGCTCGCGAGCTCCGGCTCCAAGGTGCTGCTTCACCGCTGTGTGGAGTACGCCCGCCGTTACAACATCCCGATTCACGTGCGATCGTCCTTCTCAGGGCTGCAGGGCACGTGGGTCAGCAACGAACCGCAAGGGGACCGCAAGGTGGAGCAGGCCATCATCTCCGGTGTCGCGCACGACACCTCGGAGGCCAAGATCACGGTCGTCGGCGTGCCGGACAAGCCGGGCGAGGCCGCCTCGATCTTCCGCGCGATCGCGGACTCCGGGGTCAACATCGACATGATCGTCCAGAATGTCTCGGCCGCCTCGACCGGGCTGACCGATATTTCCTTCACTCTGCCCAAGGCTGAGGGGCGGAAGGCCATCGACGCCCTGGAGAAGACGCGGTCGTCCATCGGGTTCGAGTCTCTTCGGTACGACGACCAGATCGCCAAGATCTCGCTGGTCGGCGCCGGCATGAAGACGAACCCCGGCGTCACCGCCGCCTTCTTCGAGGCGCTCAGCGACGCGGGGGTCAACATCGAGCTGATCTCGACCTCTGAGATCCGCATCTCGGTCGTCACCCGCGCCGACGACGCGAACGAGTCCGTGCGCGCTGTGCACACCGCCTTCGGGCTCGACTCGGACACCGATGAGGCCGTGGTCTATGGAGGCACCGGCCGATGACCCGTAAGCCGACGCTCGCGGTCGTCGGAGCGACCGGGGCCGTCGGCACGGTCATGCTCCAGATCCTGTCGCAGCACGCCGACATCTGGGGCGAGATCCGACTCGTCGCCTCACCGCGTTCGGCCGGCCGGAAGGCCGCCGTGCGCGGTGAGGAGGTCGAGGTCCTCGCACTGAGCGAGGACGTTTTCGACGGTGTGGACGTGGCGATGTTCGACGTGCCCGACGAGGTCTCGGCGCAGTGGGCGCCGATCGCCGCCGCCAAGGGTGTCGTCGTGGTCGACAACTCCGCCGCCTTCCGGATGGACCCGGACGTGCCGCTGGTCGTCCCCGAGGTCAATCCGCACGCCGCGCGCGTACGGCCGCGCGGCATCGTCGCCAATCCCAATTGCACGACCCTGTCGATGATCGTGGCCATTGGCGCGCTGCATGCCGAGTTCGGTCTGCGCGAGCTGGTCGTCTCCTCGTATCAGGCCGTGAGCGGGGCCGGGCGGGATGGTGTGGAGACGTTGCGGCGGCAGATGTCGCTGGTGGCGGGCTCCGAGCTGGGGACGAGCCCCGGTGACGTACGACGTGCCGTCGGGGACGACACGGGGCCCTTCCCCGAGCCCGTGGCGCTGAATGTCGTCCCGTGGGCCGGGACTCTGCGGGACGACGGCTGGTCGTCCGAGGAGATGAAGGTGCGGGACGAGTCGCGCAAGATCCTCGGTCTGCCGGATCTCAAGGTCGCCGTCACGTGCGTACGCGTTCCCGTCGTCACGACGCACTCGCTGACCGTCCACGCGCGCTTCGAGGACGAGGTCACCGTCGACCGCGCGCGCGAGATCCTCGCCACCGCTCCGGGTGTCGTGCTCTTCGACAATCCGGCCGCCGGTGAGTTCCCGACGCCCGCCGACGTGGTGGGGACCGACCCGACCTGGGTGGGGCGGGTGCGGCGCTCGCTGGACGATCCGGCCGCACTTGAGCTTTTTGTCTGTGGGGACAATCTGCGCAAGGGGGCCGCATTGAACACCGCGCAGATCGCCGAGCTGGTGGCCGCCGAGTTCACCGGGCGTTAGTCCGCGGGCCCTTCGAGGGCTCCTGCGGGCTCCCGAATCGGAAGTCTCTGTGGGGTCTGTGTAAGTTCTGTGTCCAACTCGGTGGCCAGGACCGCTTGAACTGGACCATCGCCGCGTTCGAAGATTCGCCCCCGTCCACTGCAACCGGCAGCAGGGCGGGGCGCGTCTCTGTGATCGCCCTCAGGGGGCGGCTCGAAGCGCTGCAAAAAATGGGCATAGGGGAAGAGCTGGTACGCATGGGGGCATTTGATGCTTCGTCACCGTCGGAGACGGTGCCTGCCGCAAACGCGTTGCGCGATGCGTACAACCCTCACGGGGGTGAGCGTGTCCAACAGGCGTGGCAGAGGTACTCGATTTCACAGCGGTTCAGGCGAGGGGCGCGGCCCTTCGCCCGCCTCGCCGTCCCCGTGCGCCCGCCGGTAAGCCGGTGATCGCGCCCATGCCCACCACGCGGTCCGCCCGCATCCCGGCACAGCGCGAGGGCGCTGACGAGACGATGAGCGCGGGCACCACAGTCGACCACCTGACCGAGACCTACCGCGCCCACTACAGGTCGCTGCTCGGCCTGGCGGCGCTGCTCCTCGACGACACGGCGTCCTGCGAGGACGTCGTGCAGGAGGCGTTCATCCGGGTGCACTCGGCGCGCAAGCGCGTGCGGGACCCCGAGAAGACCTTGGCCTACCTCCGCCAGACCGTCGTGAATCTGTCGCGGTCCGCGCTGCGGCGCCGGATCCTGGGTCTGAAGCTGCTCTCCAAGCCGATGCCGGACATGGCGAGCGCGGAGGAGGGGGCGTACGACCTCCTGGAGCGGGACGAGCTGATCAAGGCGATGCGCGGCCTTCAGCGCCGCCAGCGCGAGGTCCTCGTCCTGCGGTACTTCGCGGACATGACCGAGGCGCAGGTCGCCGAGACATTGGGCATATCGCTCGGCTCGGTGAAGGCGTACGGTTCGCGCGGGATCGCGGCTCTCCGGATCGCCATGGAGGCGCCGGCATGAGCAAGCATGAGCATGAGTACGGGCGAGAGCGCGATGAGAACACCGAGATCACCGAGATCGCCGAGATCGCTGAGATCGCTGAGAACGCCGAGTTTGAGCAGCACGCTGGGGACGGAACTGTGAACCACGGCCAGGACCAGGGCGAGGACCGGGGCGAGGAATCGACCGGACCGAAGGCGGGCACTGGCACGGACGCGGGCGCTGCCGACGGCTTCGGCTCGGACGAACTGGCGCTGCGCCGCATGATGCGGCAGGCCGTCCAGGAGATCGAGCCGGGCGACCGCGCCCTTGAGCGCCTTCGGTACGCGGTCCCGGCCCGCCGCGCGCGCAAGCGCCAGGCCGTGGTCGGCATGGCCGCCGCGGCGCTCTTCATCGGTACGGCCATCCCCGCCCTCGTGCATGTCACGAACTCGGGCGGCGGCTCGGACGACCGTCCTTCGATAGCGGGCAACAGCGAGCAGACGCAGGGTGGTTCGAGCCAGGGCAAGGGCCAGGACGGGGGCGAGAAGGGCGAGGGCAGCGGCGACTCCGGCCCTTCCAAGGACAAGAAAGACAAGAAGGGCAAGAAGGGCGACAAGGGCGAGAAGGGGAAGGGTGAGGCGAGCAGCGGCGCGACCGGCGGCCCCGACCCCTCGGGCACGGCGTCCACGGACTCGCCCGCCTGCACGCTCGACCAGCTCGGCAACGCCTCGGGCACCGCGGGCGCGGCGGAGGCCGACGGCAAGGTGTACGGCTCCTTCCGGGTCGCCAATGTCTCCGGCAGCAGCTGCACGGTCAGCGCGGCGGGATCCGTCTCGACGGCGGTGACGGGTGCGGCCGACCCGGCGAAGATCAGCGTCGTCGACCATGTGGCGGGCGATGCGGCGTCGGCGCTGCCGGATCCCGCGCAGGCGGTGAGCCAGCTGGTCCTCAAGCCGGGTGCGGCGTACGAGGTCCGCTTCGCGTGGGTGCCGTCGGAGGCGTGCCCCACGGAGGGCGGCGAGCCTTCCCCCGACCCGTCTCCGACGGAGGACGCCAGTGGCGGCGGGGCCGGCGGCACGGACGGCGGCGCGCCTGGCGGTACGGAACCGCAGATGGTCCGCGAGGACGGCGGCGTCGCGGACGGCGGCGTGACGGTGTCCCTCACGGCGTCGGCGGGTGCGCCGTCGGCGGGTGCGACGATCGGCAATGCGTGCGCCGGAACGGTCTACCGGACGGGCATGCTGTCGGCTTCTTAGCGGGTCCGGCTCACCCGGCGGCGGTTCCTTCGCCTGCGGCGGGCTTCTTTTCCCAAGCCCGCCCCTTCCCGAAACCGGGGGCTCCGCCCCAAGCCCCCGCGTGCGACGCCGACCTGAACCGCCGCT
Organism: Streptomyces sp. NPDC059037; assembly: GCF_042740015.1. Lineage (NCBI taxonomy): Bacteria > Bacillati > Actinomycetota > Actinomycetes > Kitasatosporales > Streptomycetaceae > Streptomyces > Streptomyces sp. NPDC059037. Next base: position 79 of record NZ_JBHYIG010000005.1, on the reverse strand, counting down.
TAGCGGCGGATCTCTCCCGCCCACCCCTTTCAGCCCGTACGGCGTTTGAGGACGAAAACGGCGAAGCCGGTGATTTTGC
>NZ_JBHYIG010000004.1:69731-97108 GCF_042740015.1 Streptomyces sp. NPDC059037 | reverse complement strand
GCCCCGGTTTCGGGAAGGGGCGGGGTTGGGGAAAGAAGCGCCGCAGGCCAGGCCCCAGCCCTCACCCCGCGTGCAGCATCAAGCCGATCCCCGCCACCATCAGGCCCGCCGCCACAAGGCGAGGCGCCCCGAACCGCTCCTTGAAGAACACCGCCCCGATTGCCGCGCCCACGATGATCGACGACTCCCGGAGGGCGGAGATGGGCGCCAGGTCTGCCTTTGTCTGGGCCCAGAGGACCAGGCCGTACGCGGAGACGGAAAGCGCGGCGCCCAGCAGGCCGACCCCGGCGAACGGGCGCAGGCGGCCCGGCAGTTCACCGCGCCAGCGGTAAGCCGCGTACACCGGAATCGCGACCCCCTCCAGAATCATCAGCCACGCGATGTACCCCATGGCGGAGCCGGACGCCCGGACGCCGAGTCCGTCCACCACCGTGTACGCCGCGATGGAGACCCCCGTGGCCAGCGCCGCGCCGATCGCCGCCCAGTTGGGACGGCGCCCCGTGCCGCGGATGCCCCACAGGGCGAGGCCCGTCAGCCCCGCGCACGACACCGCGACCCCCGCAGCCTGCCAGCCGTCCGGGATCTCGCCCGCGAAGACCGCCGCGAGGACCGTCACCACCAGCGGCGCCGTCCCGCGCGCGATCGGATACGCCTGGCCGAAGTCGCCGAGCTTGAACGACCGCATCAGGAGGGCCATGTAGCCGACGTGGATCGCCGCGGAGAGGACGAGGTAGGGCCAGGCCCCTGCCGCCGGTATCGCGACGAACGGGGCCAGGAGCAGGCCGATCAGCATCCCGCCGCCGGATATCAGCGTGAAGCCGAGCAGCTTGTCCGTGATGTGGTGGGCGATCGCGTTCCAACTGGCGTGCGTGACGGCGGCCAGCAGGACCGCCGCCGCGACCAGCGGGGTCATTCGCCGAGCTCGCGCACGTCCACCAGGGTGCCGTTCGCGTGGGCGATCAGATCCTTGGGCGCCATGGGGAAGACCGCGTACGGCGTGCCCGCCGCCGCCCACACCACGTCGTGGCCGAGGAGCGAGCGGTCGGCGAGGACCCGGGTCTTCGTCACGTGGCCGAAGGGCGGTACGCCGCCGATCGCGTAACCCGTCGTCTCCCGGACGATGTCCGCCTTCGCGCGCGTCACCTTCTCCGCGCCCAACTCCCGGCGTACGAGCTCCAGATCGACGCGCGACGCCCCGTCCATCAGGACCAGGACCGGGACGCCGTCCGCCGCGAAGATCAGCGACTTGCAGATCTGGCTCAGCTCGCAGCCGATCGCCGCGGCGGCCTCCTGGGCGGTACGGGTCTGGTCAGGGAAGCGGCGGATGTCGCCGACCAGGCCGGCGAGGCCCAGCTCGCCCAGGGCCGCGGCAAAACGGGGGTGTGCGGGGGATTCGGTAGCGCTCATGCCCGGCACGCTAGCGGTCTGTGTACGGGGCACGCGACCAGGTATCCGCATGCCGGACGGCGGGCTCCGGACAACAGCCAGGACAGAGCGGCTACTGCCCCGCCAGGAACATCGCCCGCACCAGCGGTCCCGCCGATTCGCCGCCGTGGCCGCCCTCCTGGACCACCGCGCCCGCGGCCAGGTCCCCGCGGTACGCCGTGAACCAGCCGTTCGGCTTCTTCTGGCCGTCGACCTCCGCGGAGCCGGTCTTCGCGCCCATGTCGGAGCCGAGCCCGGACATGGGCTCGACCGCGGTCCCGGCCACCGCCGTGTAGTGCATCAGGTCACGCAGCGCCCCCACCGTCGCGCCCGACATCTTGCGCGGTGCCGTCGCCAGCGTGCGGTTGTCGACGTCCGGCGAGACCAGGTACGGCTGCTTGAAGGTGCCCGACTTCACCGTGGCCGCCACCGACGCCATGTTGAGCGGGTTCATCCGGACCCCGCCCTGACCGATCAGCGACGCCCCCATCTGCGCGTCGCTCTGCACCGGGATGCCGCCGTCGAAGGACGGGACGCCGATCGACCAGTTGTCGCGGCCGAGGCCGAAGACCTCCTGGGACTGCTTGGTCAGGGAGTCGTTCTGCAGCTTCTTGGCCTGGCTGATGAAGGCCGTGTTGCAGGAACGGGCGAAGCTCGCGCGGAACGTGCCGTCCTTGATCTCGAACTTGTCGTCGTTCTGGAACTTCCAGCCGCCGTACGTGACGTACTTCGGGCACGGGTGCTTCTTGTCCACGCCCGCGAGCTTCTTCTCCAGGAGCAGCGACGACGTGATGACCTTCATCGTCGAGCCGGGGGCCAGCGACCCCTGGAACGCCGTGTTGAAGCCGGCCGGCTTCGAGTTCGCCGCCGCCAGGATCTCGCCCGTGCTGGGCTTCACCAGGACCACCGACGCCTGCTTCCGCTTCGCGGTCTCCTTCTCGGCGGCCGACTGGAGCGACGCGTCGATCGTCGTCTTCAGGGTGCCCGGCGTGCCCGGCGAGAGCGTGAGCAGCGTCTTGTCGGGGGTCGCCTTCGCGTCGTCCTTCGTCGTCGCCGACTTCTCGGCCGCCTTCGCGCTGCCCTTGCGTACGACGCGCAGCTCGACGCCCGCCGTGCCGCCCGCCTTCTCGCCGTACTTCTCGCGCAGGGAGTCGAGCACCGTGCCGAGCGAGGGGTACTTCTTCGCCGTCAGCTCCGCGCCGTCCCGGTCGACCGCCTTGATCGGCGGGTCGCCGGCCTCGCCGGTGACCAGGCGGTCGCCCTCCTTCAGCTCGGGGTGGACGACGGAGGGCTGCCAGCCGATCAGAGTCTTGCCGTCGTGCTTTCTTCGTACGACGGTGAGCTCGGAGCCGTAGGAAAAGGGCTTGGTCTTTCCCTCGTACGAGACCGTGGACGTGACCGAGAACGGCAGCTTGGCGCCCGCCCGCTTGCCCGGCGTCAGCTTCACCTTCGTGAGGTGGGAGTCCTTGGCGTACGCGGTGAGCGCGGTCTTCGCCGCCGCCCGGTCGTCGGTGAGCGCGGCGGCGCCCGCCACGTCGCCCTTCTCCCACGCGGCGAGGAAGCCCTGGGTGGTGGCGCGCACCTCGGCCGCCGTCGGCGGGCCCGCGGCCACCGGCTTCTCGTCGACCGTCGGGCCGCCGTCGTCACCGGACGAGCCGCCGCCGATCAGGCTGTACGCGGCGAGGCCGAGACCGCACACGACCACAGCGGCGGCGCCGCCGAGCACGCCCGGGTGCACCTTGGCGTTCTTCGCGCCGGTGGTACCCGTGATGCTGTTGATGCCCTTGCGCTCGCTGGCGCGCCCTCGCTTGCCCACAAACCCCTCCGCAGATCCCCAGAGCGTCCGAGTTCCGCACCGGACGGCCCCACACTAGGGGGCTTTCATGAAGCCCCCGACCACGTGTCTCTCAGCTGCCCGCGGCAAGCACCGCCGCCACGATCGGCCCCGCCGTGTCGCCGCCGTGGCCGCCCTCCTCGGCCACCGCGGCGGCCGCCACATCGCCCCGGTAGCCGGTGAACCAGCTGTTGGGCTTCGCCTGGCCGTCGACCTCCGCCGATCCTGTCTTCGCGCCGATGTTCCCGCTGAGCTTGGACATGGCGCCGGCGCCGCTGCCGCTGACCGCCGTGCGGTTCATCATCTGGCGCAGCTGCTGGACCGTGGAGGCGGGCAGGCTGCCGGGTGTCTCGGCCAGTTCGCGGTCGTCCATGCCCTGGGCGACGACGACCGGCTGCCGGAAGGTGCCCGTGATCGCCGTCGCCGTGACCGAGGCGAGGTTGAGCGGGTTCATCTGCACCTGGCCCTGGCCGATCATGTTCGACGCGCGGTCGGGTCCCGGGGAGGCCGGGACCGTGCCGTCGACCGTCCGGACGCCGGCCTTCCAGTCGAGGCCGAGGCCGAAGCGGTTCTGCGCCTCCTCGGTGAGGGACTCGTCCGTGATGCCCTCCTCGTCGACCAGCTTCACGAACGCGGTGTTGCAGGAGCGCGCGAAGCTGTCCGCCAGGGTCGCGTTCTCGTTCGGGGCCAGGCCCGGCAGGTTCTCGATGCGGTGGCTCTGCCAGACCGCGCTCTTCGGGCAGGGCGCGGGGCCGCTCGCCGTCGTCACGCCCTTGTCGATGAGCATCGCCGCCGAGACGATCTTCATCGTGGAGCCGGGGGCCATCTTGCCCTCGAACGCCGCGTTGAACTGGTCCGCCCGGTGGTTGGCGACCGCCAGGATCTCGCCGGAGCTCGGCTGCACGGCGACCACCGACGACTCGGGGTGCGCGGCCACCGCCTTCTCGGCCGCCTTCTGCGCGGGCGCGCTCAGCGTCGTCTCCAGCTGTCCCGCCTTGCCCTTGGCGAGGGTGAGCAGCGTCTCGGTGCCCGCGTCCTCGGTCTCGTGCTGGACGTAGAGCTCGACGCCGGGTGTGCCGCCCGCCGTGTCGCCGTACTTCGCCCGCAGCTGGTCGAGGACCGGGCCGAGCGACGGGTAGTCCTTCTTGTCCAGGACCTCGCCGTGCCGGTCGACCGCCTCGATGGGCGGCGCGGCGGCCTCACCGGTCTGCAGGGTGTCGCCGTCCTCCAGGTCCGGGTGGACGACGGACGCGTCCCAGTCGACGAGCGCACGGCCGGTGGTGACGCCACGGACGACGGTGAGTTCGGACTCGTACGCGAAAGGCTTGGTCTTCCCCTCGTACGAGACGGTCGCCTCGACGGAGAACGGCACCCGCGCCCCGGTCGCCTTGCCGGGCGTGAGCTTCACCTTCGTCAGGTGCGCGTCCTCGCGGTAGCCGGTCAGGAGGAGCGAGGCCACTTCCGCGTTGTTCGTGTACGTGGAGGCCTCTTCGGCGTCGCCCTTCGCCCACGCGGCGAGGAACTTTCCGGCGGTCTCCGCGGTCTCCTTGTCCGTGGGCGGCCCCGTCTTCACGGCCTCGGGGCCCGAAGAGGACGCACCGCCGCCCCCGGTCACGCCGTTCACCAAGTTGTACGCGCCGTATCCGGCACCCCCGACCATGACGGCGAACACCCCGCCCACCAGGGCGACTTTTACCCCTTTGCGCATGATGCGCTTCCCCCTCCCCAGGAGCCTTCCCGTATCCGAATGAACACGGAAAGTCGTTCGCCCCGAACTTTAAGGGGAGGAGGTGACAGATGAGCGGGCTGTTATCCGAAGGTGTCCAACGTGCGCCCTACACCCAAGTGTCGAGCAGCATTCTGGCCCGCCAGGAATCGATGGGAATCGCCTGGCCGGTGTAAATGGGCCAGAACCAGATGAAGTTCCACAGGATCAGGAGCACGAGCACGCCCGCGCTCGCGGCGCCCACCACCCGCCGCCGTTCACTGGAGCCCGCGGGGCCGATGATCGCGCCGATCATCATCGCCACGGCCAGACAGAGGAACGGCACGAAGACGACGGCGTAGAAGAAGAAGATCGTCCGCTCCTGGTACATGAACCAGGGCAGATAGCCCGCCGCGACCCCGCACACGATCGCCCCGGCCCGCCAGTCCCTGCGGAACGCCCACCGCCACAGGACGTAGAGCAGCGCGAAGCCCGCCGCCCACCACAGCATCGGGGTGCCGAGCGCGAGGACCTCGCGGGCGCACTTCTCGGCGGTGTCGGACGGGCAGCCGTCCTTGCCGGGCAGCGGGGACTCGTAGAAGTAGGAGACGGGGCGGCCGTCGACGATCCAGCTCCACGGGTTGGACTGGTAGGTGTGCGGCGACGAGAGCCCCACGTGGAACTCGTACACCGCGTGTTCGTAGTGCCACAGGCTGCGCAGCCAGTCCGGCAGCCACGTCCAGTCGCCGCCCTTGCCGGCCGTCGCCGCCCAGTTGCGGTAGTAGCCGCCGCTGCCGTCGGTCGGGGAGAGGATCCAGCCGAGCCAGGACAGGACGTACGTGCCGAGCGCGACCGGCACCGTCGAGACGAACGCCGGGAACACGCCCCGCTTCAGGACCGCGCGGTAGGGGCGGTCCGCCCCGGCGACGCGGCGGCTGCCGACGTCCCACAGGACGGTCATCAAGCAGAAGAAGACCATGATGTACAGGCCGTTCCACTTGGTGCCGAAGGCGAGGCCCAGGCAGAGCCCGGCCGCCCAGCGCCACGGCCGCCACCCCAGGCGCACCGTTTCCGCGACGTACGCGTCGGGCCGTACGACACCGTCCTCGTCGGTGGGCAGCGCGGCCGCGAGCCGCTCCCGCGCCTTGTCCCGGTCGATCAGGAAACAGCCGAACGCGGCGAGCACGAAGAACATCAGGACCTGGTCGAGCAGCGCCGTGCGGCTCATCACGAAGTGCAGGCCGTCCACCGCGAGCAGCGCGCCCGCCAGACAGCCCAGGAACGTGGAGCGGAAGAGCCGCCGCCCGATCCGGCACAGCATCAGGACGGACAGGGTGCCGAGCACCGCCGTCATGAAGCGCCAGCCGAACGGATCGAAGCCGAACATCCACTCGCCGATGCCGATGACGTACTTGCCGACCGGCGGATGCACGACGTACGCGGCGTCCGTGGGGATCTTGACGCCGCTGCCCTGCGCGAGCACGGTGTCATTGACCTTCTCGGGCCAGTTGACCTCGAAGCCCCGGTGGATCAGCGCCCAGGCGTCCTTGGCGTAGTACGTCTCGTCGAATATCACGGCCTTCGGGCTGCCTAGATTCCAGAACCGCGTGAGGCCCGCGACCAGCGTGATCAGCAGCGGGCCGATCCAGCCCATCCACTTGACCAGCAGATCCGCCGTCGCCTTCGGCACCCCGAGCGTCAGCCACAGCCGTGGGCTCGGCTCGGTGTACGCGGGGACGAGGCGGGCCCGGACGTCGTCGCTGCCTCTGGGCCGCGCCACATAGCCGAAGCGGCGCAGCCTGCGCTGCCACGACGGCTGCTGCTCCTCGGCTGCCTGGCCCTGGCGGGTGTCCGGGGAAGACGCGGTACTGGTCACCGCGCCATCGTAGGGAACCCGGCTGTGTGAGTCCCGCTCCTGGGCCCTCCCGGCCCCTGCGAGGATGGAACCGTGACAGGAAGCGCTGATTCCCCCGGAACCCTTGTCCTTGCGGGCACGCCCATCGGCGATGTGGCGGACGCGCCGCCGCGGCTCGCCGCCGAGCTGGAGTCGGCCGACGTCGTCGCCGCCGAGGACACCCGGCGCCTGCGCAGGCTCACCCAGGCGCTCGGCGTGCAGGTCGGCGGGCGGGTCGTCTCGTACTTCGAGGGCAATGAGACCGCCCGTACGCCCGAGCTTGTCGAGGCCCTGGTGGGCGGTGCGCGGGTGCTGCTCGTGACCGACGCCGGGATGCCCTCCGTGTCCGACCCCGGCTACCGCCTGGTCGCGGCCGCCGTGGAGCGCGACATCAAGGTGACCGCCGTGCCGGGCCCGTCCGCCGTGCTCACGGCGCTCGCGCTCTCGGGCCTCCCGGTGGACCGCTTCTGCTTCGAGGGGTTCCTGCCGCGCAAGGCGGGCGAGCGCCTCTCGCGTCTGAAGGAGGTCGCCGACGACCGGCGCACCCTCGTCTACTTCGAGGCACCGCACCGCATCGACGACACCCTGGCCGCGATGGCCGAGGCGTTCGGCGACGAGCGCAGGGCCGCGGTCTGCCGCGAGCTGACCAAGACGTACGAAGAGGTCAAGCGCGGTTCGCTGAAGGAGCTCGCGGAGTGGGCCGCCGACGGAGTGCGCGGTGAGATCACCGTCGTCGTCGAGGGCGCCCCCGAGAAGAGCCCCGGAGAACTCGGCCCCGACGAGCTGGTGCGCAGGGTGCGGGTGCGCGAGGAGGCGGGGGAGCGGCGCAAGGAGGCGATCGCCGCCGTCGCCGCCGAGGCCGGGGTACCCAAGCGGGAAGTCTTCGATGCCGTCGTCGCGGCAAAGAATGCGGCTCAGAGCGCCCCATCAGAGGGCAAAGGACTATCGTGAAAGGCAAAGTGCGGGCCGCGCACCGGGCCTGAAGGCCAATGAAAGGCCAAATCGCCTTCAACGCTCGACAGGTCTGATGCGCTCGCTCCGGGAAAAGCGTCCACTGGTCAAAGGGACGCACCCGTCCCGACGCTGCCGGCCGGGAGGAAAGCCCCGGTCGGACGGCGCTTGTCCAGCGGACAAGAGGAGCTGGCATGAGTGAGATCGCCGACACCGGTCACGAAACCACGGCGTCCACCGCGACAACCACGACACACACTGCTCACGAGTCGTACGCCTTCGCCTGCATGCGCTGCGGGCACGGCTGGGAGCAGTCGTACGAGATCGAGCATCACGTCGACGCCAAGGGCAAGGAGTTCGTCCTTTACGTGGCGGACGGCCGGCACGTGCCGTCGCCGCTGTCCCGGCCGACCTGCCTGAACTGCGACGGTCATGTGGTGCGGATCATGCGGGCCGGGCAGGTTTCGTCGGTGCTCGATCTGATGCAGCGGTCTCACGCGCCGCGGGCGGCGCACAAGGAGCCGGACGCGGCGGAGGCGGCCGGTGAGCCCAAGCACCACCACTGGCACCTGTCGGCGCTGCTGCACCCCTTCCACCACCGCAAGGCGGGATGACACCCCGCTGCACAGGATCGGGCCCTTCGTAGGATCGGGGCATGCCTTCCAACGACGCCGACTCCAAGAACGCCGCGCCGCCGCTGCCCGAACCGCTGCGGGTACCGGTCGCCGACTCCCACACCCACCTCGACATGCAGTCGGGCACGGTGGACGAGGGGCTCGCCAAGGCCGCGGCGGTCGGCGTGACGACGGTCGTGCAGGTCGGCTGCGACGTGGCGGGGTCGCGCTGGGCCGCCGAGACGGCCGCCGCGTACGCCGCCGTGCACGCCACGGTCGCCCTGCACCCCAACGAGGCGCCCCGCATCGTGCACGGCGACCCCGACGGGTGGTCCCGGCAGGGCGCGCGCCAGGCGGGCGGCGACGCGGCGCTCGACGCGGCGCTCGCCGAGATCGACCGCCTCGCCGCGCTGGAGCACGTCAAGGGCGTGGGCGAGACCGGCCTCGACTACTTCCGCACGGGACCGGAGGGCAAGGAGGCCCAGGAGCGGTCCTTCCGCGCCCACATCGAGATCGCCAAACGGCACGGCAAGGCCCTGGTCATCCACGATCGCGAGGCCCACGACGACGTGCTGCGCGTCCTGAAGGAGGAGGGCGCCCCCGAGCGCACCGTCTTCCACTGCTACTCCGGCGACGCGGAGATGGCCCAAGTGTGCGCGGAACACGGCTACTTCATGTCCTTCGCCGGCAACATGACCTTCAAGAACGCGCAGGGTCTGCGGGACGCCCTGGCCGTCGCGCCGCTGGAACTCGTCCTGGTGGAGACCGACGCCCCGTTCCTGACGCCCGCTCCCTACCGCGGACGGCCTAACGCTCCGTATCTCATTCCGGTCACATTGCGGGCCATGGCCGAGGTGCGGGGCATCGGCGAGGACGCCATGGCCGAGGCGATCTCCGCGAACACCGCGCGCGCCTTTGATTACTGACCGATAACGCCTAAAGCCCCATAGTTCAGGGCAGTACGACGACACTGCGTAGCCGTGGCGCTTTGGAGAGTGACGATCGCTCCGCTAGGTTCTGTCCGCCTCGCCCGATCCGGACCCGAACCGTGGAGCGTCGTCGTGAGTCAAGCGCAGTACGGGACGTCTCACTTCCCCCGGCAGTCCACCGGGCCCGAGCCCGTCGACGCCCCGCGCCCCGATGACGCCCCGCGCCCCGACGACTCCCCGCGCCCCGTCGGCGGCCGGGCCCAGGCGCGGCGGGCCGCGCGGCGCAGGAAGAGCGGCCCGGAGCGGCCCGACTCGCTGCGGCGGCTGCTGCCGCAGGCCCTCGTGGTGGCCTTCCTCGCCGGCGGCACCTCGGCGTTCGTCGCCAACGACAAGGCCGTGCAGCTCACCGTCGACGGCGAGGCCCGCACCCTGCACACCTTCGCCGACGACGTGGGCGAGCTCCTGGAGGACGAGGGCGTGGACTTCGACGCCCACGACATCGTGGCGCCGACCGCGAACACCGCCCTGGCCAGCGGCGACGAGATCGCCATCCGCTACGGCCGGCCCGTCGAGCTCACCCTCGACGGCGAGCGGCGCGAGGTGTGGACGACGGCGCGCACGGTGGACGGCGCGCTGCGCCAGCTCGGCGTGCGCGCGGAGGGCGCCCAGCTCTCCGCCTCGCGCAGCAAGCGCATCGACCGGGGCGGCCTCGACCTCGACGTACGGACCGAGCGCACCGTGACGGTCATGGCGGACGGACGCGAGCGCACCATCCGTACCAACGCGGCGACCGTGCGCGAGGCGGTCGAGGAGTCCGGCGTCAGCCTGCACGGCCAGGACACCACCTCCGTCGCGCCCGGCAGCTTTCCGCGCGACGGCCAGACGATCACCGTGATGCGGATCTCCGGGCGCAAGGAGGTACGCGAGGAGCCGATCCCCTTCGACGTGCGGCGCACCCAGGACCCGACGCTCTTCAGCGGTACGGAGGTCGTCGAGCGCCCGGGGCATCAGGGCACCCGGCGGGCCACCTACGCCCTGCGGACCGTCAACGGCGTCAAGCAGAAGCCGCGCCGGGTGAAGTCCGAGGTGGTGCGCGAGCCCCAGACGCGGATCGTGAAGGTCGGCACCAAGCCGCCGCCGGACTCGGTGGCGGGCGCGGACGGCCTGAACTGGCGCGGGCTCGCCCAGTGCGAGTCGGGCGGCCGCCCGAACGCGGTGGACGGCTCCGGCACCTACGGCGGCCTCTACCAGTTCGACACCCGGACCTGGCAGAGCCTCGGCGGCAAGGGCCGCCCGCAGGATGCTCCGGCGCAGGAGCAGACGTACCGCGCGAAGAAGCTGTATGTGCAGCGGGGGAAGAGCCCGTGGCCGCACTGTGGGGCGCGGCTGTAGCCGCCCTTGCCGTCCTCACTGTGGGCAGGCGTTCCGCAGGGCGGAACGGGTGGGCACAGCCCTCGCTGCCGGGCAAGCGCTGCACAGGGGCAAAGGGGTCGGGGGGAGCCCGTAACCTGGGGAGGTGAGCAACACTGAGCCCGGCGCGCTCCTGGGCGCCTCCGACATCCGCGAGCTGGCAGCCGCCCTGGGCGTACGCCCGACCAAGCAGCGTGGCCAGAACTTCGTCATCGACGCCAACACGGTCCGCCGCATCGTCCGCACCGCGGATGTCGGCCCCGAGGACAACGTCGTAGAGGTCGGCCCCGGACTCGGCTCCCTGACCCTCGCGCTCCTGGACACCGCCGCGCACGTCACCGCGGTGGAGATCGACGACGTACTGGCCGGCGCCCTGCCCGCCACCATCGAGGCCCGCCTCCCCGCGAAGGTGAACTCCTTCGCGCTGGTGCACAGCGACGCCATGCTGGTGCGCGAGCTGCCGGGCCCCGCCCCGACCGCACTGGTCGCGAACCTCCCGTACAACGTGGCCGTCCCCGTACTGCTGCACATGCTCGACACCTTCCCGACCATCGAGCGCACGCTCGTCATGGTGCAGGCCGAGGTCGCCGACCGCCTCGCCGCGGCGCCGGGCTCGAAGGTGTACGGAGTGCCGTCGGTGAAGGCCAACTGGTACGCCGACGTGAAGCGCGCCGGGTCCATCGGCCGCAATGTCTTCTGGCCCGCGCCGAACGTCGACTCCGGGCTCGTCTCGCTGGTGCGGCGGGCCGAGCCGGTCAAGACCACGGCCTCCAAGCGCGAGGTGTTCGCCGTCGTCGACGCCGCCTTCGCACAGCGCAGGAAGACCCTGCGGGCCGCGCTGTCCGGGTGGGCCGGTTCCGCGGCCGCCGCGGAGGCCGCGCTCGTCGCCGCCGGGGTCTCCCCTCAGGCGCGCGGCGAGGCGCTCACGGTGGAGGAGTTCGCGCGCATCGCCGAGCACAAGGAGGCCGGCGCGTGAGCGTGACCGTACGGGTTCCCGCGAAGGTCAACGTCCAGCTCGCGGTGGGCGCCGCGCGCGCGGACGGCTTCCACGACCTCGCCAATGTCTTCCTCGCCGTCGGCCTCTACGACGAGGTCACGGTCACGCCCGCGGACGAGCTGCGGGTGACGTGCGAGGGCCCCGGCTCCGATCAAGTGCCTTTGGACCGTACGAACTTGGCGGCGCGGGCGGCGGAACTGCTCGCCGCCCGGTACGGGATCGCGCCCGACGTGCACATCCACATCGCCAAGGACATCCCCGTCGCCGGCGGCATGGCGGGCGGCAGTGCGGACGGCGCGGGCGCGCTCGTGGCGTGCGACGCGCTGTGGGGGACGGGTGCCTCGCGGGATGAACTCCTCGGCATCTGCGCCGAGTTGGGCAGCGACGTGCCGTTCAGCCTGGTGGGCGGGGCGGCGCTCGGGACGGGGCGCGGGGAGAAGCTGGAGCCGCTTGAGGTCGGGGGCGGCTTCCACTGGGTGTTCGCCGTCGCCGACGGAGGGCTCTCGACCCCGGCCGTGTACGGGGAGTTCGACCGGCTGACCCCGGTCGCGCCGGACCCCGAGGCATCCCCGGCGCTGCTCGACGCACTGCGTACGGGCGATGCGGCCGGCCTCGCCGCGAGCATGGTCAACGACCTTCAGCCCGCGGCCCTTTCGCTCTTCCCGTCCCTCAAGGACACCCTCGCGGCAGGCACCGCCGCGGGCGCGCTCGCGGCGCTGGTCTCCGGCTCCGGGCCGACGACGGCGTTCCTCGCCGAGGACGCGGAGTCGGCGCGGCGGGTGGCCGACGCGCTGCTGGCCTCCGGCACGTGCCGGGCGGCGCGGGTGGCGGAGGCGCCGGCTCAGGGGGCTGCGGTGCTCTGAGCATCTACCTGGCGTTGGTCGCGTTTCCCTGGCCTCTGCTGCGGTTGAACGAGCGGAACGGGTGGGGCGCGTTCGGCGGGCCCACTCACTGCAGGGGTGGATGCGACGCGTTTCGCCTGCGGTGTGCCGTACGTCGAGTTCGTCAACTGCCCGTCGTTAAAGCGGCGGGCTTGCACAGCGGGCGCCACTGGGTGTGGTGCTGTGCTTGCGTCCAGCCCCGCTCCGAGTCCTGCCTCGGGGAGGGGCGGGGGTGATTGACCGCACCCCGCGTCGCCACAACTCTTCCGCGCGGGCGCGGATGTTGCGGGAGCTGTTGCGGTCTGCGTGATCAACGAATCCGCAGGACCGGCATGCGAACCAGGCTTGTGACACCCGGTTCGCCTTGTCGTTGTGGCCGCATTCGGCGCAGGTGCGGGAGGTGTACGCCGGATCGACGTGGACCACCGGCACTCCGGCTTTGCGGGCCTTGTACGCGATGAACTGCCCCAGCTGGGCGAAGGCCCAGGTGGAGTGGGTGGCCCGTTGGGGCTTGCGAAGCCGTGCCCGTTCGCGGATGCCCGTCAGGTCTTCCAGGGCGATTCCGCGACCGGTGCGTTCTGCCTCGGCCACCACGTGTTTCGCGATCTTGTGGTTGATGTCTTTGGCCCGCCGTGCTTCCTTGCGTCGCCGCTTCTTGGCGCGGCGCCTGGCGGAGGGGGTGTTCTTGCGTTGCAGCTTCGTGCGCAGGCCGCACTCGCGGGTGCGGACCCGGTTGAGCTGGCGCCCGGCCATGATCTGGCCGTCCGAGGTGGTGGCGATGTTCACGATGCCCAGGTCGATGCCGAGAAAGCCGTCTGGGGCGGTGTTCGACTTGGCCTCGGCAACCTCGCAGGTGGCGTTCAGGAACCACATGCCGTCCCGTGCGATGAGGTCGGACTCGCCCTTGCGGTACAGAGCCAGGCGCGCCACCTGCTCGGGGGACGCGGTGAACGCCACGCCCTTCAGCCGCCCCGACAGGGTCCAGATCGACACCTTACGGTCCGGGATCTGCCAGGACAGCATCCGGTCGTCATACGGCTGCGCACCCTCCGGACGGAAGACGGCCGGATTCTCGGTGGCGCGGCGGTAGCGCCGGGACCCCGGCCTGCCCAGATTACCGGCCCTCAGATTCGCCTTCAGCGTCGCGTACGCATCACAGGTCTTCTTGATGACGTGCTGAGCGGCCTGCGCCCCCAGTCCCCAACGTTGCTTGATCTCGCTGTACGTGTGCTCGCGCAGCGCGAAGTTCCGCCTCACGTCCTTGGCGAACGCCACCTCGGACGCCCACGTGGCAGCCTCGTTGCAGGCGTGCAGGGTCGCCTCAAGTGCCGCCGCCTGCACGGGCGTCGGCACCAACTTGACCTGCACTGTGGCCTTCACAAGACCCGACCGTATGCAGCTGACCGTACGAACGGACCCATTTCGCACAATCGACCACCATCCAGCGACGCGCCGTCCGCATGTTCGTATCACTCGCTCCGCGTTACGGCAGCTCCGCGCCCGAACCGAAACCCGTCAGCGGGAGTCCCCCTGGCGGCACTGATCGCCTAACCTGATCGCTCGGCGCTTGGACGGAACACCCGTCCCAGACCGCCGAGTTGAGATCGGGGGCGGAAAATGAACTGCACGCGATGCCAAGCGGCAGCGCTTGGCTCCGACGGGCGCTGCCCGCAGTGCGACGGAGGCCCGGCGCGCAAACCCTGGCAAGCGCCGGACGCCCCGCCGGCTGCCACCCCGCTTCCGTCGGCCGCCACTCCGTCTTCGTCGGCCGCCGCTCCGCCTCCGCCCGCCGCCACCCCGCCCCCGCCGGCCGCACCACCCGGCCCGCCCGGCCGGCCCGGTGGCCACCCGGGGTATCCCGGATACCCGCCCCCGCCCGCCACCCCGTACCCCCGCTACTACGTCCCGATCCCACCCCGTCCCACCCCGGCCGGAGGCCTCGGTACCGCCGCCTCGATCCTTCTCGGCGGTGTCGCGGGACTCGCCCTGCTGCGGCTCGTCGCCGACTTCGATCTCTACGGTGACCTCGGCCGTTCCTGGTTGCTCTACTACGACGACGACTTCGGCGAGTTCTGGGGCGTCACCGTCATCCTGCTCGGCATCGGCTTCCTCGCCGCCGTCCCCGTCTTCCTGACCTGGTTCCACCGGGTGCGGATGAACGCGGAGGTGCTCGCGCCGGGACGGCACCGGCAGTCGCCCGGCATGGCGATCGGCGCGTGGTTCATCCCGGTGGCCAACTGGTGGATCCCCAAGCAGATCACCGACGACATCATCGCGGCGAGCGAGCCGCCGGGCGCCCCGCAGCCGCCGGTGGGCCCGTACGGCTCGGGACCGTACGGTTACGGCCCGCAGCCCTATCGCCCCGGAAGCGGCACCGTCACCGCCTGGTGGATCACCTGGGTCACGTCCAGCGTCACCAGCGCGCTCGGCTGGATGCTGCTTTCCGCCGCGGACGACGGCGACGTCGGGCAGGCAAGGACCGCCGTACTGATGTTCATCCTCTCCGACCTGACCCTGATCGCCGCGGGGATCTGCGGCCTCATGGCGGTCCGCCTGATCAGCACCGCGCAGGACGTACGGCTGGGATTCGCCCGCCCCGGAATGCCGGGTACGCCGATGCCTCCGCACCGGCCGCCGGGCTGGTAGCCGCCGCCTCCGACTACGCTGGGAGATCGATCGATCCCCCTTACCTGGAGCGTTAATGGCCGTCAATCTGGTCAATGTCGAGGCAGTCAGCAAGGTGTACGGCACCCGTGCCCTGCTCGACGGTGTCTCCCTCGGCGTGTCCGAGGGGGACCGGATCGGCGTCGTGGGGCGCAACGGAGACGGGAAGACGACCCTCATCCGGATGCTCGCCAAGCTGGAGGAGGCCGACACCGGGCGGGTCACGCACAACGGCGGGCTTCAGCTCGGCGTGCTGACCCAGCACGACTCGCTCGACCCCGAGGCCACCGTGCGGCACGAGGTCATCGGTGACCTCGCCGATCACGAGTGGGCGGGCAACGCCAAGATCCGCGACGTGCTGACCGGCCTTTTCGGCGGCCTTGAGATGCCTGGCTTCCCGCAGGGTCTCGACACCGTCATCGGGCCGCTCTCCGGTGGCGAGCGGCGGCGCATCGCGCTCGCGAAGCTGCTCATCGGCGAGCCCGATCTGATCGTGCTCGACGAGCCGACCAACCACCTGGACGTCGAGGGCATCGCCTGGCTCGCCGAGCATCTGCGGACGCGGCGCTCGGCGCTCGTCTGCGTCACGCACGACCGCTGGTTCCTCGACCAGGTGTGCACGCGCATGTGGGACGTACAGAGCGGGTCCGTCTACGAGTACGAGGGCGGGTACTCCGATTACGTCTTCGCGCGTGCCGAGCGTGAGCGCATCGCGGCCACCGAGGAGACCAAGCGGAAGAACCTGATGCGCAAGGAGCTGGCCTGGCTGCGGCGCGGGGCGCCCGCCCGTACCAGCAAGCCGCGGTTCCGCATCGAGGCAGCCAATGAGCTGATCGCCGATGTGCCGCCGCCGCGCGACACCAGCGAGCTGATGAAGTTCGCGACGACGCGGCTCGGCAAGACCGTCTTCGACCTGGAGGACGTGACCGTCCAGGCCGGGCCGAAGGTGCTGCTGAAGCATCTGACCTGGCAGCTCGGTCCGGGCGACCGTATCGGCCTGGTCGGCGTGAACGGCGCGGGCAAGACCTCGCTCCTTCGGGCCATGGCCGAGGCCTCCCGCTCCGACGGTGACGTACAGCCCGAAGCGGGGCGCGTCGTGGTCGGCAAGACCGTGAAGCTGGCTTACCTCTCGCAGGAGGTGGCCGAGCTCAGCCCGACGCTGCGGGTGCTTCAGGCCGTGCAGCAGGTGCGCGAGCGCGTCGACCTCGGCAAGGGCCGGGAGATGACGGCGGGACAGCTCTGCGAGACGTTCGGCTTCAACAAGGAGAAGCAGTGGACGCCGGTCGGTGATCTGTCCGGTGGCGAGCGGCGCAGGCTTCAGCTCCTTCGGCTCCTGATGGACGAGCCGAACGTCCTCTTCCTCGACGAGCCGACCAACGACCTCGACATCGAGACGCTGACTCAGCTTGAGGACGTTCTCGACGGATGGCCGGGGTCCATGGTCGTGATCTCCCACGACCGGTTCTTCCTGGAGCGCACCACCGACAAGGTGTTCGCACTTCTGGGTGACGCGACGATGCGGATGCTGCCGCGCGGCATCGACGAGTATCTGGAGCGCCGCAAGCGGATGGCGGACGCCGCCGTCCCCGCGGCCCCCGCCGCCTCGTCCACCGCACCGGCCGCCGCGCAGAAGACCGTCTCGTCCGCGACTGTGTCTTCTAAAGAGAACCGCGCCGCCAAGAAGGAACTCCAGAAGATCGAGCGGCAGCTGGACAAGATGTCCACGAAGGAGACTTGGCTGCACGCGCAGATCGCCGATAACGCCACGAACTTCGAAAAGGTGGCTGAACTGGACGCCCAGCTTCGTGAACTCATCGGCGAGCGCGACGAGTTGGAGATGCGCTGGCTCGAGCTGGCGGAGGACGCGTAGAGGTCTCGTAACAGACGCATCACGGGCCGGTCCTCCCTTGGGAACAGGGGGCGGACCGGTCAGGTGTGCTAGTGGTCCAGGGTGATAGAAAGGTCGGCCTGAGCACCACTTGGCGTGCCGAAAAATCAGTGAAGGGGGAAGCGCTGATGACTCAGCCGCCCAACCAGCCGCCGTCCGGCGGTTTCGGAGCTCCGCAGGATCCGCAGCAGGGAGCCGCTCCGCAGCCACCGGGCCAGCCACCACAGGCGCCCGGCCAGCCGCCGCAGGCCCCGCCGGCTCCGCCTGCGGGGCAGCCCGGTTACGGCTATCCGCAGACGCCGCCCGCGACCCAGCCCGGCTACGGCTATCCGCAACAGCCCGGCCAGCCCGGACCGTACAACCAGCCGGGCCCTTACGGCCAGCCCACGCAGCCGGGCCCCTACGGGCAGCCCACGCAGTCGGGCCCCTACGGATACCCGCAGACGCAGCCGCAGTTCCCCGGCGCCCCGGGTGCTCCCGGCACCCCGCCCGAAGGCGGCAGCAAGAACCCCTTCAAGGGCAAGCCCGGTCTGATCGTGGCCGCCGTGGCCGCCGCGGCGCTCGTCATCGGCGGTGTCGCCTGGGCCGTCGTCGGCGGTGACGACGACGGCAAGAAGAAGAAGCCGACGGCCGGCAAGAGCGACGACCCCAAGCCCACCGGCTCGGCCCCGGTCAACCCCGGCACCGGCGACGGCGACGGCGGCGAGGAGCAGGAAGACCTCAACGCGGGCCGCCAGCCCGGCGAGTCGAAGGTGCTCTGGTACAAGGAAGCGCCCAAGGTGCCCGGTTCGGGCGCCGACGCCAACGGCATGTGGGTCAAGGACGACATCGCCGTCAAGGCCGCGTTCAAGGAGATCAACGCCTACAACGTCGAGACGGGCAAGGCCGCGTGGCCCACGATCAAGTTCCCGCAGAAGATCTGTGGCAGCACCCCGACGCCCACCGCCGACGGCAAGATCGTCGTCGCGTACAAGGACGGGCTCAAGGACGACGCCAAGTGCAGCCAGATGCAGGTCGTCGACCTGAAGACGGGTGACAAGGGCTGGAAGAAGCCGGTCGAGGAGGAAGGTCTCTTCGACTTCGCCAGCAACGCCGACCTCTCCATCACCGGTGACACGCTGATGGTCGGCCGCTCCCAGTCCGGCACGGCCCTGCGGATGAGCGACGGCAAGAAGCTCTTCGTCTCCGACAAGAAGGACGAGGGCACCTGCTTCCCGAGCGGCTTCGCCGGCGGCAAGAAGATGCTCCGCGCCCTGTCCTGCGGTGCCGGCTCCGACACGGAGCACGACGAGCTGCAGCAGATCGACCCGAAGACCGGCAAGGCCGTCTGGACGAAGAAGTTCCCCAAGGGCTGGAAGGTCGGCCGGATCTACTCCGAGAGCCCCACGGTCGTCTACCTCTCCAACGAGGACAAGAAGCAGTGGAACATCACCACGCTGAAGCCCAACAGCAGCGCCACCCGTTCTGAGGTCAGCGTCGACGAGAAGTTCGCACCGGAGTGCGGCGGTTCGACGTTCCTCGGCGGCAGCCTGCAGGGCTGCCTGGGCGCGACGGTCGACGACAAGAACCTCTACCTGCCGACCGAGGCGACCTCCGGTGCCAACGAGGTCGTCGCGATCAGCCTCTCCACCGGCAAGGAGGCCTGGCGCACGAAGTCTCCGCTGGAGGAATCGATGCTGCCGATGAAGGCCGAGGGCGGTTCGCTCATCGCCTACGTCAACCCGTCGTACGACGCCGGTGGTCAGATCGTCTCGATCTCGACGTCGGGCTCGCACACGCCCAAGACGCTCCTGAAGAACCCGGAAGGGACCTCGGAGATCGAGAACGGCTTCTTCTCGAAGGACGTCGACTACGTGGACGGACGCTTCTACATCTCCACCACGCGGCTCTCGGGCAGCACTCAGGGCCAGGAGAAGCTGATGCTGGCCTACGGAAAGTAGTCCTCTCCGCCGCCCGGTCAGCCTCCCGCCCACGCCTCACGCCGCAAGCTTCTCGCCTCAAGGAAAAGACGTCATGACGCAGCCCCCACCGCCCAACGAGCCCCCGCAGGGCGGGTTCGGCGCCCCCCAGGATCCCCCGCCGGCCGGTTTCGGCAAGGCCCCCGAGCCGAACCCGAACCCGGGCTACGGCTACCCGCAGGCGCCCGGCACTCCGCCGCCCGCCCAGCCGCCGACGCCGCCCCCGCCGCCGCAGGGCCAGCCCAACTACGGCTACCCGCAGGCTCCCCAGGCCCCCGGCACCCCGCCCCCCGGCCAGCCCCAGGGCTATGGCTACCCGGGGCAGCCGGGCCAGCCCGGTCAGCCGGGTCAGCCGTACGGCCAGCAGCCTCCGTACGGCGCCTACCAGCCGCAGCCCCCGACCATGCCGATGACCCCGCAAGCCGGCGGCTCCGGTGGCTCCGGCGGCGGGCTCAGCGGCCAGATGAAGATCATCATCGGCGCGGTGGTCGCGATCGCCCTGATCGTCGGCGGCGGTGTCTTCTACGCCACGACGCAGAAGGACGACACCGAGGCCAGCTCCGAGGGCTCGTCCGGCGGCAAGGGCGGCGACGGGGAGAAGAAGGGCGGCGGCGGCTCGGCCCAGGGCGGCCCGGGCAAGGAGAAGGTCCCGGCCAACACCGCGGGCAAGATCGTCATGCAGCTCCCGCAGCCCGAGGTGCCCAAGGACGACGTCTGGAGCATCAAGGGCTCCTGGCTCACCGACGGCGTCTACGCCAAGGCGGGCGTCAACGAGATCGTCGGCTATGACTCGGCCACCGGCAAGGAGGTGTGGACGCGGCCGCTCAAGGGCCAGACGTGCGCCGCATCGCCCGAGATCACCAAGGACGGCGTCGCCGCGGTCGCGTACGAAGAGGCCAAGCGGAACAAGTCGGGTGACCACGAGACCTGCTCGCAGATCTCCGGGATCGACCTGAAGTCCGGCGAGCTGCTCTGGACGGAAGAAGTCAAGGAGGGCAGCTCGGCGGCGCGCGTCGAGGAGCTCACCATCAGCGGCAGCACCGTCGCGGCCGGCACCAGCGCGGGCGGCGCGGCCTTCAAGGCGGCCAACGGCGACCACCTGTGGGAGCCCGAGGTCGGCAGCAAGTGCCAGGACGAGGGCTACGCGGGCGGCGAGCAGCTGGTCGCGGTGCGCAAGTGCGGTGACTACGACGACGAGAAGCTGAGCATCGAGCTGCTCAACGCGAAGTCCGGCGACGCCGAGTGGACCTACCCGGTGACGCCGGGCGTCGACAACGCCAAGATCATCTCGACCAGCCCGGTGGTCTACGGCCAGGACACCCAGGAGATCACCTCCAGCGGTGCCACGGACGTCTTCTCGCTCGACGACCAGGGCAAGCTGCGCGCCAAGATCTCGCTGCCCGACGGCAAGTACGACCACAACTGCGAGGTCAACGTCGTACACGACTGCAGCTCGATCGCCGTCGGCAACGACAAGCTGTACGTCCCGACCCGCCAGCACGACGGCGGCGGTGACAGCTACAGCCAGACCAACGAGATCATCTCGTTCTCGCTGGAGACGGGTAAGACCACCGGCGACCGCGCCGACGCGGGCGAGGACGGCGAGATGTTCCCGATCCGGATGGACGGCGGCAACATCCTGGCGTACAAGGACGGCGGCTACAACAAGGGCTCCCAGGTCGTCTCCATCAACGGCAAGACGATGAAGGAGACCAAGCTCCTGGAGACCCCGGCGGCCGAGGCCGTCGGCAGCGCGATCAGCAGCATGGTCCCGAAGTCGAACGAACTCCTTTACGGCGACGGCAAGTTGTTCCTGGGCAAGGAACTGATCAGCAAGCCGTACTCGAAGGACGAGAAGGAGTACACGGCGCTCGGCTTCGTCGCGGAGTAGGCGGAAGCAGGCAGAGCAGGCAGAGCAGGCAGAGCAGGCGGACCGGATCCGCAGGCCCGCGCCGCGCGCGTGACACCGGACGGCCCCGTTCCCCTTGTGGAGCGGGGCCGTTCCGCATTCCCGTGCGCGGCTTCCGTACGCACGTACCCCGAATCACCCATTCATGGCCGGGATTTCCGCATTCCGGGCCGCTTCTCGCCGGTAGGGGGCGCGCAACGTCGAACAAGCGTGTAGCTTCCGGGGGATGAGTGGGTGCAGGGCCGGGGGGCCCTCGATCCGTGGGGGATCAGTGGGGATCAGTGGGGATAAGTGGGGGGTTGCTCTATGGGTGTGCGGCTCATGGTGGTCGACGATCACCGACTGCTCGCCGAGGCGCTCGCCTCGGCGCTGAAACTACGTGGCCACCGGGTGCTCGCCGCGGCCGCGCCCGCCGCCGGTGCGGCGGAACTGGTCATCAGCCGGGCCCCAGAGGTCTGCCTCCTCGGCACGGCGACGCCCGCGGAGGCCGGCATGTTCGACCCGGTGGTGAAGATCAAGCGGGAGCGTCCGCAGGTCGCGGTGGTGGTGCTCGGCCCGGTGCCGAGCCCGCGCGGCATCGCGGCGGCGTTCGCCGCGGGCGCCTCCGGCTACGTACGCCATGACGAGCGCATCGAGGGCGTCGAACGGGCCATCATGAAGGCGAGAGCGGGCGAGGCGGCCGTCGCCCCGCAGCTGCTCCAGGGCGCCTTCAGCGAGCTGCTGAATCCGGCGGCGCAGCCCGACGACGAGGGGCAGCGCCTCCTCCAGATGCTGACGCCGCGCGAGGTCGAGGTGCTTGTGCGGGTCGCGGACGGCGAGGACACCCGGCTGATCGCCGCCGGGATGGGCATCGCGCCGAGCACCGCGCGGACGCATGTGCAGCGGGTCCTGATGAAACTGGGCGTCGGGTCCCGTCTTGAGGCCGCGGCGCTCGCCGCGCGGACCGGCCTCCTGGACCGCGCGGAACGGCCGGTGTCGGCCTACGCCGACGATGCGGAGAAGCCGACGGAGCCCGAGTCACCGCCACAGTGAACTCGGGCCCCGGTCACGGGTGTTACTCGTCCTCCGGCTCCTGGGCGGGCGCCGCCGCGGGGCGCAGCCAGAGCCAGCCGAGGAAGAAGAGCCCGAGCGCCAGCATGGCCAGGCCCGTCCACAGGTTGATGCTGATGCCCTCGGCCTTGTCCAGGTCGGCGTCGGACGGTGATATCCCGGCGATCGTCACGATGACGCCGTACACGACGAACAGGCCGCCGATGATGCGCCGGATGTCGAAGAGACGGGCCGCCGTGGCGGACTTGCGCTCCAGCTCGGAGACTTCGTTCTGCAGTTCAGACATGATCTTGTGGACCTCCGATCGGGATTAGAGCGAGTACGGCAGGTAGCAGGCCGCCGCGAGCACGATGGCGCCCCAGCCGAGCAGCGCGGGCTTGCGGTACCAGGCGTCGTCGCCCTCGGCGGGCGGCTCCTCGATGCCCGGCGCGGTCGTCCCGTACACCAGACCGGCCAGTTCGGCCTCCGGCTTGGGCGCGGTGAAGAGCGTGACGACGACCATCACCACGGCGCCGGCGACGAAGCCGACGATCGCCGAGACGAAGTTGGCGCCCTGGTCGGTCGGGATGTCGATGACGCCCTGCTTGTAGATCCAGAAGTAGTTGACCATCGCGGCGGTGGTGCCCGCGACCAGGCCCCACACACCGGACTTCATCGAGGCGCGCTTCCAGAACATGCCGATGATGAAGACCACGAACATCGGGACGTTGAAGAAGGAGAACAGCGTCTGCAGGTACCCCATGATGTTCGAGAACGACGAGGCGATGAAGGCCGTGCCGATGGAGGCGATGACACCGATCGCCGTGATGAGCCGGCCGAACTTCAGGTAGTAGCCGTCCTCGCGGTCCTTGACCACGTACTTGGCCCAGATGTCGTACGTGAACACGGTGTTGAAGGACGACACGTTCGCCGCCATGCCCGCCATGAACGCGGCGAGCAGACCGGTCACCGCGATGCCGAGCACGCCGTTGGGCAGCAACTCCTGCATCAGGTAAGGGATCGCGTCGTTGTACGTCAGATCCGAGCCCGCCGTGCCGATCTTCGGGACGAGTACGGCGGCGACCAGGCCCGGGATCATCACCAGGAAGACGATGAAGATCTTCGGGAAGGCGGCGATCAGCGGGGTGCGCTGGGCGGCGGAGAGGTTCTTCGCGGACAGGGCGCGCTGCACCTCGGCGAAGTTGGTCGTCCAGTAGCCGAAGGAGAGCACGAAGCCGAGGCCGAGGATGATCGTGAGCCAGTTCGCGCCGAGCGGGTTGGCGTCACCGATGCCGGTGCCGCCCCACGCGGTCATGAAGTTCTCGCCGTGCGACTTCTCGATCGAGCCGGACAGGCCGTCCCAGCCGCCGACCTTCTTCAGGCCTATGACGCAGATCGGGATCAGCGCGGCGAGGATCACGAAGAACTGGAGGACTTCGTTGTAGATCGCCGAGGAGAGACCGCCGATGGTGATGTACGCGAGGACGAAGAACCCGGCGACGACGATCGCCACCCACTGCGGCCAGCCGAGCAGTGCCTCGACGACGATCGACAGGGCGTAGAGGTTCACGCCCGCGATGAGGATCGCGGCGAACGCGAAGAGCACCGAGCTGAGCAGGTGCGCCGACTTGTCGAAGCGCTGGAGCAGGAACTCCGGCACCGAGCGGACCTTCGACCGGTAGTAGAACGGCATCATCACGAGGCCGAGGAAGACCATCGCGGGGATGGCGCCGATCCAGTACCAGTGCACGACGGCGACGCCGTACTGGGCGCCGGTGGCCGCCATGCCCAGGATCTCGGTGGCGCCGAGGTTCGCTGCGACGAAGGCGAGGCCGGTGACCCAGGCGGGCAGCGAGCGGCCCGAGAGGAAGAAGTCGAGGCTGGTCTTCACGGAGCGCCGGGCGGCGAAGCCGATCCCGAGGACCACGGCGAAGTAGATCGCGAGGATCGCGTAGTCGAGGCCGTTGGTGGGCAGCCGAAGCCCCTCGGCCAGGGTTTGTGTGGGGGACTGCATAGGTGAACTCGCTTCGTTGCGCGAACGGATCAGACCGGAACCTACGCCTCTCGCTTCAATAACTGAACAGTTCTGTTGGTGTTCTTTGTTGGATTGTGATCGGACGCATAGGTTCAGCCGAGATCCAGCCCGCCCCGGCCCGCCCCGGCCCGTTCCAGCCCGTTCCAGCCCGTGCTGGACCGGTCACGCCGCGGCATTGACGTTGCTGTTGCCTTGTGGTTTGTTGTGTGCGGTTATGTTTGATGGGTGTTGGTGAGGAGCCCCGGACGTGAAGAAGACCTCGACCCGTCTCGCAGACGGTCGTGAGCTCATCTACTACGACTCGCGCGACGACGCGGTGCGCGATGCCATCGACCGCAGGCCCCTGGACCCCATCTCCACCACCTCGGAGATCCGGCGCGATCCGCTGCTCGGCGACGCCGTCGCCATCGCCTCGCACCGCCAGGGCCGCACCTACCACCCGCCGGCCGACGAATGCCCGCTCTGCCCCTCCCGGGGCGAGCGGCTGAGCGAGGTCCCCGACTCCTCGTACGACGTCGTGGTCTTCGAGAACCGCTTCCCCTCGCTCGCCGGCGACGCGGGCCGCTGCGAGGTCGTCTGCTTCACCTCCGACCACGACGCGTCCTTCGCCGACCTCACCGAGGCGCAGGCCGGACTCGTCCTAGAGGCCTGGACCGACCGCACCGCCGAGCTCTCCCACCTGCCCTCCGTCGAGCAGGTGTTCTGCTTCGAGAACCGCGGCGCCGAGATCGGCGTGACCCTCGGCCACCCGCACGGCCAGATCTACGCCTATCCCTTCACCACTCCGCGTACGTCGCTGATGCTGACGTCCCTTGCCGCGCACAAGGAGGCGACGGGCCGCAATCTCTTCGACGACGTCGTCGCCGACGAGCAGGCGGGCGAGCGGGTGGTCCTGGACGCCGAACACTGGGTCGCGTTCGTCCCCCACAGCGCGCACTGGCCGTACGAGGTGCACCTCTACCCCAAGCGCCGGGTGCCCGACCTGCTCGGGCTCGACGAGGCCGCGCGCACAGAATTCCCCCAGGTCTATCTGGAACTGTTGAGGCGCTTCGACCGGATCTTCGGCGAAGGTGAACAGCCGACTCCGTACATCGCGGCCTGGCACCAGGCGCCCTTCGGCTCGTCGGCCGGACATGTCGGGATCAACCGGGACGACTTCGCCCTCCACCTCGAGCTTTTCACCATTCGCCGCACTTCGGGCAAGCTGAAGTTCCTCGCGGGTTCCGAATCCGGCATGAGCGTGTTCATCAACGACGTGCCGCCGGAAGCCGCGGCCCAGCGACTGCGAGAGGTAGCGAGTTCATGAGCGGTAAGTACCTGGTCACCGGCGGTGCGGGCTATGTGGGCAGTGTGGTGGCCCAGCATCTGATCGAGGCCGGGCACGAGGTGACCGTCCTCGACAACCTCTCCACCGGCTTCCGCGAGGGCGTCCCGGCGGGCGCGACGTTCATCGAGGGCGACATCCGCGATGCCGCCAAGTGGCTGGACTCCTCCTATGACGCCGTGCTGCACTTCGCCGCGTTCTCGCAGGTCGGTGAGTCCGTCGTGCAGCCCGAGAAGTACTGGGACAACAACGTCGGCGGCACGATGGCGCTGCTCGCCGCGATGCGTTCCGCCGATGTCCGCAAGCTGGTGTTCTCCTCCACCGCCGCGACGTACGGCGAACCGGTCAGCACCCCCATCACGGAGGCCGACCCGACGGCGCCCACTTCTCCGTACGGTGCGTCCAAGCTCGCCGTGGACCACATGATCACCGGCGAGGCGACCGCCCACGGCCTGGGCGCGGTCTCGCTGCGCTACTTCAACGTGGCGGGCGCGTACGGCGCCTACGGCGAGCGGCACGACCCCGAGTCGCACCTCATCCCGCTGGTCCTCCAGGTCGCCCAGGGCAAGCGCGAGGCGATCTCCGTGTTCGGCGACGACTACCCGACCCCGGACGGGACGTGCGTGCGCGACTACATCCATGTCGCGGACCTCGCCCAGGCGCACCTCCTCGCCGTCGACGCTGCCACCCCCGGCGAGCACCTGATCTGCAACCTCGGCAACGGCAACGGCTTCTCCGTACGCGAAGTCATCGAAACCGTCCGCCAGGTCACCGGCCACCCGATCCCCGAGGTCATGGCCCCGCGCCGCGGCGGCGACCCGGCGGTCCTCGTCGCATCCGCGGCCACCGCGCAAAAGCGGCTCGGCTGGAATCCGACCCGCGCGGACCTCGCGGGCATCGTCGCGGACGCGTGGGCGTTCGCTCAGCGGTAACTGGCGTTAAGGGGTAACTCATGGACGTAGCGGGGCAGTTCACGGAGCTTTACGGGTACGCGCCCGACGGGGTCTGGTCGGCACCAGGCCGGGTCAACCTCATCGGCGAGTACACCGACTTCAACGAGGGCTTCGTGATGCCGCTCGCGCTGCCGCACACCGCGGTGGCGGCGGTGGCACGCCGCACCGACGGCGTCCTGCGGCTCCACTCGGCCGACATCGACGCCCCGGTGGCCGAACTGCGCGTCGACGAGCTGACCCCCCTGTCGAAGTATGGGCAGGGCGGCTGGGCCGCCTACCCGGCGGGCGTGGTGTGGGCGCTGCGGGACGCGGGCCACGCGGTGTCCGGCGGCGCGGACATCCACCTGGCGTCGACCGTGCCGACGGGGGCGGGCCTCTCCTCGTCCGCCGCCCTGGAGGTCGTCACGGCGCTCGCCCTGAACGACCTGTACGAACTCGGCCTGCCCCGCCCCGAGTTGGCGGTCCTCGCCCAGCGCGCCGAGAACGCCTTCGTCGGCGTCCCCTGCGGTGTCATGGACCAGATGGCATCGGCGTGCGCCACGGCAGGACACGCCCTGCACCTGGACTGCCGGGACCTGTCGATACGTCAGATCCCCTTCGACCTCGCCGCGCAGGGCCTGCAGCTCCTGGTGGTCGACACACGGGTCAAGCACGAGCTGGGGGACGGTGCGTACGCCGAGCGGCGGGCGGGCTGCGAGGAGGGCGCGGCCATCCTCGGGGTGTCTCACCTCCGCGACGTCCCGTACGCGGAACTTCCGGCCGCCCTGGCCAAGTTGACGGACGAAAAGATCCGTCGATACGTCCGCCACATCGTCTCGGACGACCACCGCGGGGGGGCCCGGCCCGCCCCCCGCCCCCGGCCCCGCCCGGGGGGGGGCCCCCACAGCAGGCCGGGGCGGCCCGGGGCCGCCGGCGCCGTGAGCGCGGGGGCCGCGACGCCGCTGCTGCCCGCCGGGGTGCCGGTGCTGCTCGCCCTG
>NZ_JBHYIG010000004.1:0-69721 GCF_042740015.1 Streptomyces sp. NPDC059037 | reverse complement strand
TCCCCCCCCTCGCGGCGCCCCCCGCGCCCCGCGCGCCCGTGCGCGCCCCCCCCCCCCCCCCCGGCGACGTACGCGCGATCGGCCCCGTCCTGACCGAGGGCCACGCCTCGCTCCGCGACGATCTGCGCATCTCCTGCGAGGAGTTGGACCTGGTGGTCGCCACCGCGAACGCCTCCGGAGCGATCGGCGCCCGGATGACGGGCGGCGGCTTCGGCGGCTCGGCGATCGTCCTGGTGGAGGAGCCGGACGCGGAGTCGGTCATGAAGTCGATCCAGGAGGCGTTCGCCGCGGCGGGCTTCACGGCGCCGCGGGTGTTCCCGGCGGTGCCTTCGGCGGGGGCGCGGCGCGTGGCGTGATCGGTCCGTGCGGATACTCCGCGTGCGGATCCAGCCGTGGGTTCCCTGCGGGGCGCCCGCAGCCGGTCACCCGTTGTGATGACGATCAGTGGAACCGGCCGTTACCGTTGTGGGGCAGGCCGAGAATCCCGTCCATGGGAGGAACCATGACCGCCGAGCCGATCGCAGCGCACGAGCCCGAGCCCGAGCGCGAGCAGGGCTGCCGCTGGCCGGTGCCGCCGCAGGACGGGTACACCGTGAACGACCTGTTCACTCTGCCCGACCTCCCGCCGCACACCGAGCTGATCGACGGGAGCCTTGTCTTCGTGAGTCCGCAGCGTGATTTCCATAGCACCATGATCGATCTCCTGGTGACCGGCCTGCGTGGCACGGTCCCCGAGAGCCTCAAGGTCCGACGGGAGATGACCGTCGAACTGGACCCGCGCAACGGTCCCGAGCCCGACATCAGCCTCGTCCGCGCGGCAGCCGTCACCGGTATGGAGCAGACGAGGTTCGCGGCCGGCGACGTCCTGCTCGCGGTCGAGGTCGTCTCGCCCGACTCGGAGTCCCGCGATCGCGACACCAAGCCCCGCAAATATGCCGCCGCCGGGATCCCGAACTTCTGGCTGGTCGAGATGGCGGACGCGAACCAGCACCCCGTGGTGCGGGTCTACGAGCTCGATCCGCTGTCCAAGACGTACGCCCTCACCGGCATCCACCACGACCGCCTCAGGATCTCCGTCCCGTACGACATCGACGTCGACATCAGCGTGAAGGCGCTCAAAGAGCTGTGACGGACAGCTTCTTCGTCAGTGTGAACTCCTTTGCCCCCTCCGGGTAGTCGGGGATCACCGAGACCACCTCGTACCCCTGCCCCCGGTAGAACCCGGGAGCCTGGAAGTCCCATGTTTCGACACGGGAGTTGAGGCAGTCCCGCTCCTCACGCGCGATCTGTTCCGCCTCGCCGAGCAGCCGCGCGCCCAGGCCCGCGCCCCGGTGGTCCTTGGCGACCCAGAGGTGGTTCACATGGAGCCAGCGCCCCCAGGTGTGTCCGGCGAGACCGCCGGCCAGTGCGTCCGTGCGGTCAAGGAGCCAGACGGCAAGCGGCACTTCACGGTCCAGGGGGGTGCCGTGCAGCGCGCGGAGTGCCGGGGACGCCGCCGCGTTCGCGGCCTCGAGCCCGTTCAGGAGGAGAGCGAACCGCGCTTTGTCGACTCCTGTCTCAATACGAAACATACGGCTCACCATAAACGCGCTGGCCAATCAGTTCTGTAAATCACCTTCCGCTCCTGCCCTCCGGCCCTACTCTGAGGGCAGTGCCGGTGGGGGCCGGCACCGTTCAGGGGGCGAGACAGTCGGGTACGACGCCCGGCGTGGGGGTAGCAGTCACAGCACGGCGGCGGCCGTGCCTGCTGCGGCGACCCCCGTTCCGTGCGTCGTACCCGCACCGTGCGTCTTCAGACGATGGGGTATCCCCTGCTCTCCGACGAGGGCCTGGGGAAGGGGGTTTCAGTGGTTCGTATCCGAGTCCTGGTCGTCGACGACCACCGCATCTTCGCCGAGTCGCTCGCAGCGGCTCTGGCGGCGGAGCCGGACGTCGACGTGTCCGCGGCGGGCAGTGGCCCGGCCGCGCTGCGCTGCCTTGAGCGGGCGATCGCCGAGGGGCGCAGATACGACGTGCTGCTCGTCGACGCCGACCTCGGCGCGTCCGCGAGCGCCGTGCAGGGTGTCCGGCCCGCGCCTTCGGTGCAGGAGGGCAACGCGGACGGTCTGGTGGACGGCATCTCCCTTGTGGCCGGGGTCCGTTCCGGCCAGCCGATGGTCCGTACGGTCGTGCTCGCGGAGAAGGACGACCCGCGCAGGGCCGCCCTCGCGCTGCAGGCTGGGGCATCGGGCTGGGTCGCCAAGGACTGCTCCCTGTCCCGTCTCCTTACGGTCATCCGGGGGGTGCTGCGGGAGGAGACGCATCTGCCGCCCGCGCTGCTCACCGGCGTCCTGCGGGAGTTGACCGCCGCGCGCAAGCACCGCACGGAATCCGAGCGCCTGGTGGAGTCGCTGACCCCGCGCGAGCGCGAGGTCCTTCGCTGCATGGTGGCGGGCCTGGGCCGCAAGGCGGTCGCCGAACGCCTCTTCCTCTCCCCGCACACGGTGCGTACGCATATGCAGAACGTGCTGGGGAAGCTGGGCGTGCACTCCACGCTCGCGGCCGTCGCGCTGGCCCGCAGGGCGGGCGTCGGACCGGTCGACCTAGCCGGGGATGTTGTCGAACGGGGCGGTCAACTGGCGTAGCAGTGCGGCCAGTTCGCCCCGCTGCGCGCGCGAGAGTTCGGCGAGGATGGCCCGCTCCTGCTCAAGCAGCCCGGCGAGCGCCTGGTCGGCCCTGTCCCGCCCTTCCTCGGTGAGCCGCACGAGCACGCCGCGCCGGTCGCTGGGGTCGGGCAGCCGCTCGACGAGACCCTTCTTGGCGAGGCGGTCGATGCGGTTGGTCATCGTGCCGGAGGTCACCAGAGTCTGCGTGAGCAGCTGCCCCGGGGAGAGCTGATAGGGCGCGCCCGCGCGCCGCAGCGACGTCAGTACGTCGAACTCCCAGGGCTCCAGGCTGTGCTCGGAGAAGGCGAGCCGCCGGGCCCGGTCCAGGTGTCGCGCGAGCCTGCTGACGCGGCTGAGCACCTCGAGCGGTTCCACGTCGAGGTCAGGGCGCTCCCGGCGCCACGCTGCGACCAGCCGATCGACCTCGTCCTCCATGACGATCAGTGTAGGGGGTCTGTCGACATGAAGTCTCTTGACGTCAAGATACTTCGAGGTCGAGGATGACGGTACGACGCCGAGGTACGCGAATCCAGGAGGCCCCGCCGATGTCCGCAGCCGCCAACACCCCTGCTGCCGCAGCCGCTCCCACCTGGGATCCGGGGCAGTATCTGCGCCACGCCGACCACCGCGCCCGCCCTTTCGTCGATCTGCTGGCCCGGGTTCCCGAACTCCCGTCCGCTCCTGGCCGTCCGCTCCGCATCGCGGACCTCGGCTGCGGACCCGGCAACGTCACCCGGCTGCTGGCCGAACGGTGGCCCGCGGCGCACATCACCGGGTTCGACAACTCCCGTCAGATGCTGGAGCGGGCCGAGGCGCTCGCGGGACCCACGGCGGGCGGCGGGCGCCTCGACTTCGCCCCGGCGGACGCGACGAACTGGACGCCGCCCGAAGGCACGTACGACCTGATCCTCTCCAACGCCACCCTCCAGTGGGTGCCGGGCCACCCGGACTCCTTCCCCGCCTGGGTGGCCGCGCTCGCACCCGGCGGCACGTTCGCCTTCCAGGTTCCCGGCAACTTCGACGCACCCAGCCACGTCCTGATGCGGGAGCTGAGCGAATCGCAGCGCTGGCGGGACCGCCTCGGCGACACCCTCCGCCACGCGGACGCGGTGCTCTCGCCCACCGCGTACCTGGAGCGGCTCGTCCCGCTGGGCTGCGAGGTGGACGCCTGGGAGACGACGTACCTCCACCTCCTGGAGGGCGACGACCCGGTCCTGGACTGGGTGAAGGGGACGGGCCTGCGGCCGGTCCTGACGGCGCTGGAGGACGACACGGAGGCGAGGGAGGCGTTCTTGTCCGAGTACGCCGAACTGCTCCGCAAGGCGTACCCGGCGGGGGCGGGCGGCACGGTCTTCCCCTTCCGCAGGGTCTTCGCGATGGCCCGGAAGCGCGCCTGATGCTGGTGGCCGTCGATCACGTCCAGCTCGCCGCGCCACCCGGCAGCGAGGCGGCGCTGCGGGCGTACTACGCCGACGTACTCGGCATGACGGAAACCCCCAAGCCGCCGGTGCTCGCGGCGCGGGGCGGCTGCTGGTTCCGCGCGGGGGCGGTCGAGCTGCACGTGGGGGTGGAGGCCGACTTCCGCCCGGCGCGCAAGGCGCACCCCGGGCTGCGGGTGCGGGACATCGCGGCGTACGCCGAGCGGCTCGCGTCGCGGGGCGCGGCCGTCCTCTGGGACGACGCTCTTCCGGGCCACCGCCGCTTCTACTCCGAGGACCCGGTGGGCAACCGCCTGGAGTTCCTGGAGCCGACCGGGGAGAGCCGGGACCGCTGAGAGCGTGGCGGCTTCCGGGCCAGGGCCCGCGGTGCGGCTTAGCGCGGTGACTCCGGGGCGGGCCTGACCAGCGGCGTCGAGTGGTGGTGCCCTGGCTCGCGCCTGTCCCGCCGCTTCGCGGCGGATCTTTCCCGCCCGCCCACCCGTTCACCCCGCAGCGGCGGGTGGGGGGGGGCTTGTGCCGCCGGGCTCGTCCAAGTCGTGGGGCGAGCGGGAGCCGCCGGCACCCCGCCCACCCGCGCCGCGGGGCAATCGGGTGGGCGGTCGGGAAAGATCCGCCGCGAATCGGCGGCTTTGAGCGGGCCCCGGGGGACCTACCGCCGCTTCCGCAACGCCCGGCCCAGCACGATGGCCGAGGCGACGACCACCGCCGCGGCCGGCGCGGCCCAGCGCAACGTCGCGCTCGTCGACATCGCCTCCGCCGCCGGCGCCGGCGCATACCGCCCCCGGGGCGGCGCATGATCGACCTCCTCCGCGCTGCGGCCGATCATCGTCCGCCGGGCATGCGCGGCCTCCGCAGGCGGCGCGACGACGTCGTCGTCATCGTCCTCGTCCACCGCGTCGAACGACGACGGCGGCACCTCGGTCTCGAAGACGGACACCTCAGGAGCCACCGGCTCCGGGGGTTCGGCCGCGGGGGAAGCCGCCTCCTCCGGAGGAGCAAGCGCCGCAGCGAACCGCTCAAGCAGCCTCCGCACCGCCCCCTCCACAGCCTGTGGAGAACTCTCCGCGACCCGCCCGTCGGCCGAAGCCGTCCCCCCGAACAGGACCCGCGCCCCACCGTCCGCCGGAACGACCCGCACCGTCAGCGAGATCTTCACGGAGCCGCTGCCGCGCACCTCCGTGCCCTCGCCCTCCACCACGTAACCGTCATCGCCCCGCGCAGCGACCCGCGCCGCGCCCCGGTACGTGATCGTGTGCCCCCCGACCCGCACCTTGAGGCGGCCGGAGAGCGGCGCGGCCGCCTCGTCCGCGTCGCGCTGAAGACCGGGCACCGCCCCGGCGACCTTCTCGGGGTCGCCGAGCACCTGCCGGAGGCGGTCTGCGGGAACCGGAACGAACACCTCATGCTCCATGGCAGTCGAGCCTACCCACGGGCCCCGCACCATGTACGTCAGTTCGCCGGTTCCTCCTCAGTTCGCGTACCGCGGGTGCACCAGTGTGGAGGGGGTGAGCCCCCGCGGCCGCGTCCGTTCGGCGGATTCGACGGGCCCCACGCCCGCCTGCCGCAGCCCCGCCGTCCGGGACGCAGCGAGGACGGGAACGGTCCGCGCGGCGAGCACGAAACCCCAGTCGCGCGGCGCCGCACCGCCGTCCGCCGTCCGGTCGGGCCCGGCCGCGAACCCGGAGACCCTGCCGCCCGCGCGGTACGGCGCGGTCCGCAGCCCGGCCGCCCGCAGCGTCGTCTCCACCGTCCAGAAGACCCGCGGCCGCGAGGAGACGGGCCCCGCGTGCACGGCGAGCCGCCCGCCGGGCGCGAGTGCGCGGGACGCGAGGCCGTAGAACTCCTGGGAGTAGAGCTTGGTGCTCGCCGTGATACCCGGGTCCGGCAGATCGGAGATGACGACGTCGTACGTACGCGGGGGCGACCGCAGCCAGCGGAACGCGTCGGCGTTCACCACCCGCGCCCGGCGGTCCCGGTACACGTGCCCGTTCAGCTCGCTCAGCGCGGGATCACGCCGCGCCAGGTGCACCACCCCCGCGTCGACCTCCACCACGTCCACCCGCTCGACCCCCGGATGCCGAAGCACCTCGCGCGCCGCGAGCCCGTCGCCGCCGCCGAGGACCAGCACGCGCGCGTGCGGTCCGTTCATCGCGGGGTGGACGAGCGCCCGGTGGTAGCGGTGCTCGTCGCGTCCGCTGACCCGCAGCCGCCCGTCGAGGTAGAGGTCGAGCGAACGGCGCGGCCCGCCGGTGAGCACCACTTCCTGTACGTCGGTCTGCACCGCGACCCGCACATCCTTCCCGTACACCGCGCGCCGCGCCGCCGCCTCGAAGTCGCCCACGAGCACGGCGGCCGACGCGAGAAGCCCGAGCACGGTGATGTTCGCGACGATCAGGACCCAGCGCGCCCGGGTGCTCAAGTCCCGCCGGAAGAGCCCGAATACGAGGGCGCCGCCCGCGATCGCGTTGACCGCCCCGGTCATCAGGGCGCCGGTCAGCTGCCCGAGGAGCGGGAGCAGCAGGAAGGGGAAGGCGAGCCCGCCGACCAGCGCGCCCACGTAGTCGGCGGCGAACAGGTCCGAGACCGCGCCGCTCGCGTCCTGCCGCCTGATCCGCTGGATCAGGACCATGAGCAGCGGCACTTCGGCGCCGATGAGCAGCCCGATGGCCAGCGAGAACGCGACGAGCAGATACCGCGAACCGCTCGCCCACACCTCGCCCCGGTCGCCGGTCCAGGCGAACGCCGCGTACAGAGCCATCGCGCTCAGACCGCCGACCAGCGCGAGCGCCGCCTCGACCAGACCGAACCCGGCGGCCGCCCGGTACCGCAGCCGCTTGGCGAGCAGCGAGCCGATGCCCATGGCGAAGACCATCACGGACAGGACGACCGAGGCCTGGGTGACCGAGTCGCCGATCAAGTACGAGGCGAGGGCGACGAGTTCGAGTTCGTACACCAGGCCGCAGGCCGCGCAGACGAAGACGCCCGCGAGGACGAGGAACCGCCCCGTCCGGGGCGTGACGGGCAGACGCGTTGACGGCTCTCTCACGCTGGGAACGCTACGTCACCGCATGCTCACACCGGGTCCCCCACAAGGGTGCATCTGCGCCGCACCGTGCCCCACCCGAACCCCTGGGATCCCTCAGATCCCCGCATGGATCCGCACCCCCACCCGGGTCCGCGTGGCCACCAACTGGCCGTCCTGCGGATACGCGTGCCACGTACGCCACTGCACAGCGCCCTCGTGCCGCTGCGCCAGCATCGCCGTGAAGGCGTGCGGACTGCCGGGGAACACTCCGGCGAGACCGTACGGATGCTCCGACACCAGTGCGAGCAACTCCTGGGCCCGGCCCGCGAACTGCCCCCGGGAGAGCGTCTCGACCCGCGCCGCGAATTCGTACTCCCACTCGCCGAGACGCTTGGAGACACCGAGGGGCAGCGGCGTACTGCTGCCGGGAATGCACGCGACGGTCTCGGAGCAGCTGCCCTGCTCCTCCTCGAGCAGCACCTGATGGGAGGCCCCCAGGAGCCTCAACTCCATCTTGGCGTCGTCGAGTTCGAGTTCGAGTGTGGCGAGCGCGGGCAGCGGCTCGCGCCCCAGAGTCCAGGCGAGGTCCGCGGCGCACGTGTCGGTATAGACAGTCTTCAGGGTCGTGAGCATGGGTCGGCTCCGCTAACACGCAATGGAGGTGGTGCCGGCGCACCCGGTCGGTCACCGGGGGGCCGGAATGCCGGCTCGTGCCCACGAGAACGTCCTTGTTGTCCAAGTCGTCCGTCCGAGGGCGGCGCTGACGGTTAAGAGGGAATCATGGACTGCTGCACTGCCACAGCGTTTTTACCCAACTTCGTAGGGTTTCCATCCCCTCGGGGGCTCCACAGCTCAACTGTTCAATGACTTCTTCACCAGTCAACGACAAAGTGCCCGGCAGGAGTTGTCCCCTGCCGGGCACTTCAACGGATCGACGGACCAGCTGCCCCGTGTCAGCTGCCTCCGCCACCTCCACAGCCGCCCCCGCCGCCCCCGCCGCACGAGGAACCGCCGCCGCAGGAGGAGCCGCCGCCACAGGAACTTCCGCTGTCGCCGCCGCCGGCCCACCAGCCGCCGCCGGACGCCGCACCGCCGGACGCCCCCGACCGCGACCGGCTTCCCCGTCCGCTGCCGGCCGCCACTGCGAGTGCGACGACCACCAGAACCACCGCGACAAACACGAAGACGAAGACCATGACCTTCACGCCCCTTTCCGTTCCCCCGAAGCAGGCCCCCCGTTGGGTCCGCGTTCCGTTCTTGCGTGAAGAGGGAATGCCCCGGGCCAAGGCGGCCCAAAGCAGAGTTGAGGAAGTCCAGAGGTTCGGCGCAGGATGGCGGCCATGACCTCCGCTTCCGGGAACGGCCGCCCGCTGCTCAACCGCCGCCTCGCCGAGTTCGGCACGACGATTTTCGCCGAGATGTCCGCGCTCGCGGTGAAAACGGGCGCGATCAACCTCGGCCAGGGCTTCCCCGACACGGACGGTCCCGAGGAGATCCGCGAGGCCGCTGTCCGCGCACTGCGCGACGGCCGCGGCAACCAGTACCCGCCGGGCCCCGGCATCCCCGAGCTGCGCACCGCGATCGCCGAGCACCAGCGGCGTACGTACGCACTCGGCTACGACCCCGACCGCGAGGTCCTGGTCACGGCGGGCGCCACGGAGGCGATCGCGGCGTCGCTGCTGGCCCTGGTGGAACCGGGCGACGAGGTGATCGCCCTGGAGCCGTACTACGACTCGTACGCGGCGTCGATCGCGCTCGCGGGCGGCAAGCGCGTCCCCGTGACCCTGCGCCCGGACGCGGCCGCCGGTCGCTTCCGCCTCGACCTCGACGAGCTGCGCGACGCGATCACGCCACGCACCCGCCTGCTCCTCCTCAACACCCCGCACAACCCGACCGGCACGGTCCTCACGCGCGACGAGCTGACGCAGATCGCGGCGCTCGCCGTCGAACGCGACCTCCTCGTCATCACGGACGAGGTGTACGAGCACCTCGTCTTCGACGACGGCGACGGCACGGCGCACATCCCGCTCGCCTCCTTCCCCGGCATGCGCGAGCGCACGGTGACGATCGGCTCCGCGGGCAAGACCTTCTCGTTCACCGGCTGGAAGGTCGGCTGGGTCATACCCTCTTACTACACTCCTGCGCATGGCGACCAAGGGCAACAAGGCGAAGAGGCAGGCCATCGCTCCGGGCGAAGAGGGCGCGATCTACTGCCGCATCTCCCATGTGGACGACGACGACCAAACAGGCGTGGACCGTCAGGAACGCATCTGCCGAGAGATCGCGGAGCGGCTCGGACTGTCAGTCCCCGCTGGAAACGTCTTCGTCGACAACAACCGCTCTGCATGGCGCCGCGACCGTAAGCGTCCAGGCTGGGACGAGATGCTGGAGGAGATGGAGGAGGGGCGCATACGCCACGTCATCGCTTACCACCCTGACCGGCTCATGCGGCAGCCCAGAGACCTTGAAGAGCTGCTGACACTCTCCGACAGTCGCCGCATCATGCTGCATGGGGAAGCCAACCGGCGTGACTTGTCCGACCCGGACGACCGCTTCATCCTGCGCATCGAAGTTGCCCACGCCTGCCGTTCGTCGGACGACACCTCTCGGCGATTGAAGGACGCCATGGACGACCGAGCCAACGCGGGAACACCGCACACCGGCCGCCGCCGCTACGGCTACACCAAGACCGGCACGGAGATCATCGAGGAAGAGGCCGAGATCGTACGCGAGGTCTTCCGCCGCTACATCGGTGGAGCATCACCGCGCGCGATTGCCCGCGATCTGAACGAGCGCGAGATCCCGACCGCGCTCGGGAAGGCATGGGGCCCCGATAACGTGCGCGCTCTGATCGACTCACGGCACGTCGCCGCCATCCGAGTACTGAGGGGCAAGGAGCACGGCGTAGGGAGCTGGCCGGCCATCATCGACCGAGGCCAGTGGGACGAAGCGCAGGAGCGACGGAAGTTCCGCGCCTCGCGATCAGAGACAAGTCAACGTCCCACGCGTTTCTACCTGTTGCGCGGCGTTGTGATGTGCACGTGCGGCCGGGCGATGGCCGGAAACTCCGGGCGCGTGCCGGAGTATCGATGCACGCGACGCGTGGCCGTCGACGGAACCGCTTGCAAGCGCACGATCTCAGCGGAGGCGTTGGAGCAGTTCACTCGCGCCGTCGCCATTGAAGTCCTGTCGAAGCTGGATCTCAGCGGCCGCACTCCGGCAACAACGGCCAGGCCGACAGCGGACGTGGAGGCAGACGAGAAGGACGCGCAGAAGCTACGGGACTTGTACGAGATGTGGGATGCGGACGAGATGCCCACAGGGGAGTACAGGCAAAAGCGCCGCGAAATCGAGAAGCGCATGAAGATCCGGCAGAAGCAGACGCGAGTACGCCCAGTCACCGTGCTGGACGGCATCGCGGGACTGGAGTCCGCTCGGCACTGGGCCCGGCTTGAGGAAGCAGAGGACTACGCCAGGATCAACGCCATCTACCGCTTCCTGTTCGAAGCCGTTGTCATCGACAGGGCTGCCAGTGTCGGGAACTTCGACACTGACCGGATCACCATCAAGCCGAACCCGTTGGACTAAGCCCGGACGGCCGCGCGCGGGCGCCTCCACCGCTTACATCAGCGCGAGGCGCCCAACTGGGCAACTGCCTTACGGATCGACTCTTCACGCTTGCAGATCGAGAAGCGGACCAGCCAGGCCGGAGCGTCATCACTCAAGTAGAACGCCGAGGTTGGGATAGCGACGACACCCGCGCGTTCCGGTAGGTCTCGGCAGAATTCCACGCCGTCTTCGTAACCCCAGGGCCGCACATCGACCTGCACGAAGTAGCCAGCATCCGCGTGGAAGGGGCGCAGGCCAGCCCCGGCCAGACCTTCGGTCAGCAGGTCCCGGTTGTGCCGCAGCGTGTCCCGGAGGCCCGTCGCCCACTCCTCCACCGAGCCCAGCGCGCGCGCCAGCGCTTCCTGATACGGAGTACCCGAGGCGTACGTCAGGAACTGTTTCGAGGCACCCACAGCGGCGACGAGTGGAGCCGGGCCGCAGACCCAACCAACCTTCCAGCCAGTGACGTTGAACGTCTTCCCCGCCGACGAGATGATCAGGGTTCGTTCGCGCATCCCGGGCAGGGCAGCAATGGACTCGTGCCGTGCACCGTCGCCATACACGAGGTGTTCGTAGACCTCGTCCGTCACGACCGTCAGGGCGTGCTCGCGGCACACCTCGGCGATTGCCTCCAGTTCATCGGTCGTGAACACCTTCCCCGTGGGGTTGTGCGGGGTGTTCAGCAAGAGCATTCGGGTACGGGGAGTCACAGCGCTGCGCAGAGCGTCAGCATCGAGGGTGAAGCCGTCGCCGTCCAGGACCAGGGGGACGCCTACGAGTCGGGCCCCGGCCAGCCGCGCATCTGCCGCGTATGCGTCGTAGCAGGGATCGAAGGCGATGATCTCGTCTCCGGGATCACAGAGGGCAAGCACAGCCGCCGCGAGCGCTTCCGTAGCGCCCGTGGTGACCAGAACCTCCCCCATGGGGCTGTATTCGAGGCCATAGCGGCGGAGCTGATGAGCAGCGATCGCCTCACGCAAGGCGGGAACCCCGACCGCCGGGGGGTACTGATTGGCGCCGGACAGCACAGCTTCAGCAACATCCTTGAGAAGCGCGGGAGGGCTCGGAAGTTCCGGGACCCCCTGCCCAAGGTTCACCGCGCCGGTACGGCGAGCCAGCTCTGTCATCTCCGTGAAGATCGACGTGCCCATGTTCCGTACGCGCGCGGCAGGAGCCCACTCGTGCGAACCCACATCACCGCGAACGCCCGCATTCTCCACCGTGTCCATGCGCTCCTGCCTTCTCGCGTCCGCCATCGAGAGATCTGACGCTCACCATAGGTGTCCGCCGAGGTGACCAGACTACGGATGGGCATGGTCAAGTCGTCCCCCGGCCAAAGCACCCCCCCCCTCGTCGCGGGTCACGACATGAACGGTGCCATCACAGGTCAAGGAGTTGGGCGAGGCGTTCGGCGCTTCTCTGGCCGACCTGTGTGGGGAACCTAGCGGCTTCCCGACGCACGGCAGCCTGCCACTTCTCGTTCAGCTCCCGAGCCCGATGTCCACGAGGCGAGGCAGAAGGGGCACCCTTCTCTGTCTCCTTCCTCTCAGACACCGTCCTCCCACCCTCCGCGCCTCAGCTCCCGTCTGATCTCTCGCGAGAACGCCAGGTCCTCAGCGATACCTAGGGCGAAGTCGGCCTCAGCGAGGGTGTGACCGGACCCGACGTAGCGCCAAACCGATTCCGTGACAGCAGATGCGGGCAGCTCGGGCAGGCCGGTGGCGCCGCTTTGGTGGTCTGCGCGCGCGGTACGCAATGCGCCGTAAGTGGTGGAGTAGCGCCGAGATTTCGTCAGGACGTGCCCCCGGTAGCCGAGGGTGTGGGTCCATGCGCGCAGGTTGAGCGTGTCGAGTTCACGCAGCCCGCCCAGGCGCCAGCACGTTGCCATCAACGCCCGGAGGTGGGCGTTGACGGGGGCGTGGCGGATGCTGGCGTACTCCGTGATCCGGTAGTCGACGCCTCCCGCGTCCCCCACCGACTTTGAGACGTACTTGGCGACGTAGGCCGCAACCGCGCTGTCGGTCACCGCGGATTCTGTGAATGCGTCGCTCCGGATGGGGTGCACGTCGAGCTGCTCGCCCCAGCCGAGGAGGCGCTCACCGGTGGCCGGCGAGTACGGCGTGCGGACGTGCGCCGAGGCCGCCGCCGACTGGACCGCCTGTGTCAGCAGTTCGGCCGTGGCCCACAGGGGCGGAGGTGAGGCGGGGCCGTCCGGGCCGTCCAGGCGGATGACCGCATGGAAGTGGACTGCACCGCGCTTTTGGTACTCGGCGACCTTCGTGAACGAGAGCGTCGCGTGCTCGCGCAGCCGGGTTTGAGTGATGCCGGCCGCCGAGGCGAGGTGGCGCCGCAGGGTGTGGCAGTAGCGGTTCCACAGCCGTCCGGCGGAGGCGTGCCACAGGGCGTGTCCGGGGTAGTCGTAGCAGTCCGCGCAGAGCGGTTGGCCGATTGCCGGGTCGGTGTCGGTGTGCTGGAGTCCGCAGCCAACGGGCCGGCCGTGCTCGCATGTTGTCCGCTGCCTCCGAGGTCGGCAGTAGCCGCCGTCCGAGCCGCTTGCCCGATGCACCGGGCCGAACGAGGGCGCGGTGAGGGTGACGAAGAGCCGGGGGTGGAGCTGCACGCGGTCCGGGGTGCCCTTGCCGCCCAGGAGGCCGGAGCGGACCAGGTGGAAGGTGTCGCCCGCGTGGAGGTATGAGCAGGGGGCGCAGCGGGTCTCCCTGCGGTTGCGGCACCGCACCGGCATCCGGCCACCCGGCTCTGCCGTCGTGTCGTAGTGGCGCAGCAGGTTGCCGGTGGCCGTGTCGCAGGTGGTGGTGCGTCCGGTCAGGTAGATGGGGTGGGCGCATCCGCCGATGGCTTTGATCTGTTCCAGCCAGCGCGGGAAGCCCGGCTCGTGCAGGAGGCGGTGCAGGTCGCGTTCTGTGGGTGAAAGAAGGCGCAGGCGCTCAGCCTCATTGAGCACTGAGCGCCGCGCCTTATCCGTCGCCGGATACATGAAGGGGGTCCCCTTTCGCGAGGGATAGGCGCGGCGGACATAACTCAACTCCCGAAGTGTCTTTGAATAGGCCAGAGATGGCGTCAGCGATAAAGAGAGATTTTAGAAGCGTAGAACGTGTGGAGCGATGGAGCCGAAGATTCCCGTATTAGCGGGGTATCGGCGGTGTGGGTGCCGGGTTGGTTCCGTACGGGTTGGCGCAACCATACGGGACGTAGCCGTATATCTTCGCGCCGTCGGATTTCCAGGTCACTTTCCCGCGCGTGTACCAGCGCCGTTCGCTCTTCTTGTAGGCGAACTGGTCGTAGATGATTTTGTCGCCGCGATAGGCGATGCCGCGTGCGGTCGAGTTCTTGGCCGGGTTGATACGTACCTTGGCCGCCTTGCAGGAGATCTTGCCCTTGGACTTGTCGTAGGCCTGCGCCGTCGGGGCCGTGATGGCGATGCTGCCTGCGGTGACGCTCAGGCCGAGGATGCTTGCCGCCAGGGCTCGGGTGATGTTCCGGGTGAGCTTCATAATGGTTCTCCTCTGTCAGGGATTTCGGGATGGAAAACTTCCGGTATTCGGTGCCGGCACCGTTACCCGAGTAGGGCGTTTCCGATGGCCTGGAACGTCCACCACACGGGATATCCGAAGGGCGTCATGCCGAGCAGGAAGCCCGCCATGACGATGAGAATCGTCGGGAAGATGTTGATCTCGCGGGAGTGCGCGGTCATGAACACGAACAGGAACAGGAACGCGTCGATGACGACGATGTCTGTTTGCGTCATGGCATGGATGCTCCTTTCTCTGCCGGACCCACGGTTGGAGGCCCGGAGCGGAATGGGTCGGGCGGGGGATTGGTGGCCGTGATTGCGGCGACGTCGGATGTCGTGACGAGGTGGGATCGGGCGCGGGTCCATCGGCCGCCTGTGGCGAATACGGCGACGCCCTTTTCGTCTTCCGTAATCGTCTGGGCGACGATCACCGCATCGGGGTTGATGTCGCCGAGGGTCATTTCTGCCGATGCCTCGTCGTGGGCGCGGTGCGCGATCCGGCCGCCGAGTTGGGCGCGCAGCGCGGTGACCCGTGGCCCGAGGTCCGAGCCGACGCGTTGTCCTGCGGCGACCAGGTAGACGCCGAGCGCGGCGCCGAGTTGGGCCAGGCGCAGCAGCAGGGTTCCGCACTGCTCGGCCTCATCACGCGATTCGCGCGAGCCGTCCGTCAGATACAGCTCGGCCAACTCGTCCACGATCACGACCATGGGCACCGGCCGTTGCGCGTCGGGCAGGTCCCAGATGGAGCGCACGCCCGCCGTTCGGCAGGTGTGCATGCGGTCTTGGATCTCCGTGAGTACGGCGGAGAGGACCGCGAGCGCCTGTGTGCGGTCGGTGGCCAGGGTCGCCAGGCGCCGGCCGAACAGGCCCAGTTCCATGCCGCCCTTGCAGTCGATGCCCACCAGGGCGACCGGCTGCGGGGAGAGCGCCAGGACCAGGGCCGCCAGCAGCGAGGATTTGCCGCTCTGGGTCGCGCCGGTGACCAGCCAATGCGGCACCCGGCGAAAGTCGACGACCCAGGGCTCACCCTCTTCGACGCGTCCCACGGCCGCCGCCAGCAGCTCCGAGGGCCCCGTGCGCACCGGGGCTTTCCCGGTCAGGGGGTCGATGGCCGTCACGGTGATGAGCACCTGGCCCCGGCGAGGGGAGGTGACCCGCACGCCGTGCACGCGCCAGGTGTGTTCCATGGCGCGTGCCGCCGCGTAGTACGGGGCGGGGGTCTGGCCCGGATGCAGCATGATCCGCACCCGCAGCCCGCCGCTTTTGGTGGGCATGGGCCAGGACAGGCGCGGGGGCTTGGGCCGCAGTGCTTGCCCCTGCACGAACATGTCGCGGCCGAGCATCCGCTGATTGGCGCGGTAGCTGACCGAGAGGCCGTTGAGCATCGCCAGGCGCCGCCAGGTCCACCGCATCCGCACGGCGATCCTGGGATAACCGGTCAGCCACCAGCGCAGCGGCAGGGCCTGGACGTCGAGCCCGCGCGCCGCCAGACGTGGTTCCCACCAGGACTGGGTGAGCACGCCCAGGATCAGCAGCGCCGACAGGATCCAGACGATCAGCGAGCCGGGCATCATGCCTCCCCGTGCTGATCGCGTGCCAGCACCATGCGGGCCCGTGTCATCGCCGTTTCTGCGTGCACGGCCGTCATCTGGAGTACGAACCGGATGGTGGGCAGGTCCTGGAGCACGGCGAGCATCGCCTCAGCGCCGACCAGAACCCGCAGGTCGCGCAGCAGGTACCCGAACTCACCGTCAGCGCCGAGGAGCCCCGCTTCCTCGTAGGTGTCCGCGAGCGCGTCCACGGCTTCCAGGCCCGCCGCCGTGCGCATCTCACGTGCCATCCGGTCGGCCTCAGCCGCCAGCTCCGCCGTGCAGGGTGCCTTGCACGCATAGACCTGCGAGTCGGTGGCGGGCTCGCGGCCGACGACGACTTGATCAACCCGCTTGCGCAGGAAGTCGGCCCCGCACACCACGCACGTCACGCCGTCCGCCTGCGATGTACTCAGGTGCCAGAAGTAGCGGTCCATCACTGCTCACCGCCCTTGCCCCGCGCCCCGCCGGCCGGAGCCGACGAAGCCGAGCCGGAGCCCGAGCCGCTCGCAGGCGGGACTGGGGTGATGGCATCCGCGCGCCACGACGTTCCGCGCCGCCCGTCCACCTCCCACTCATTGGCCCACAGGTTGGTGAGCCGAACCTCGGCGCCTTCCTTGATTCCCGTCGGCTGAGCACCGGACACGATCACGTTGATCGCGTCCATCCGGCGTCCTTCCAGCTGACGCACCACCACCCCGGTAATCCACTGGGGGTTGCCGTCCCGGTCCCTGCGTACTTCCCCGTCCGGGGTGACACGCGGCTCGGGCGCGATCTCGCAGCGCGCTATGCCGAGACGGGTCATGTCCACCGGCTTGTTCTGCATGGGCACATCACCTCTCCTCTCAGAGTCACCACTCATCCACTTATCCGGATAGGTGGATAGATCGATCCTCTACGGGTATGCGCCATTGCGTCAACCACTTATCCTCATAGGTGGGAAAGTGGCCCTAGCATGGAGCACTGACAGAAGACCTCGTTCGAGGGCGGGAACGCGCCCA
Organism: Streptomyces sp. NPDC059037; assembly: GCF_042740015.1. Lineage (NCBI taxonomy): Bacteria > Bacillati > Actinomycetota > Actinomycetes > Kitasatosporales > Streptomycetaceae > Streptomyces > Streptomyces sp. NPDC059037. The sequence goes on along the minus strand of NZ_JBHYIG010000004.1, from coordinate 52,881 downwards.
CGACAACGAGTCCGAGGAGGACGCCACCGCATGGCAGCCAAGAAGCCCATCGAGCGCCCGCGACCCATGTTCATGCAGGTCGCGCAGGAGATGGCCAAGGCCATCAGGAGCGGCGAGTACGGGCCCGGCGACATACTGCCGTCCGATCAGCAGTTGGCCGAGGACTACGGGGTAGGCAAGCACACCGTGCGCAGCGCCATCGCCGAACTGCGCGGCATGGGCCTGGTCTACACACGCCAGGGCAAGGGAACGATCGTCCGCGAACGCGGCAGCGCGATCCCCGCCGTCACCGTGAGCCGGGGCATCCAGCGCGCCGGCAAGACATGGCACCTGTCCGATCTGCCCGAGCGGGAGACGCCGGCCATCACCAGGACCGCACTGGACGGCATGCCCGCCGCCTTGCTGGAACAGCAGGACCAGGACGCCATCAGCGTGGATCGCCTGCTGTGGGACGCAGACACCGGAGTCCGCATCGCCCACCGCACCTACATCCCGCTCGCCACGGCCGCCGAGGTCCCCTCGCTCGCCGAGCAGCCCGACGCGCCGGTTTCCGATCTCTACCAACAACTCACCGATGCCGGACACACGTTGGCGTTCACCGAGCATGTCACCGCGCGCATCCCCTACCCGGACGAGCGGGCCGCGCTCAACCTCACCGACGCCAGTCCACTCCTGATCACCTACCGCGTGATCGCCGACGCCGACGGCCGCCCGCTGCTGTGCGAGGAGCTCACCGCGCCCGCCGCGACGACCCGGCTCACCTACCCGTTGACGCCGAGCAAGGCAGCCGCCAAGCGCGCCCCGCTCAGCCGCCCCGCATCGGAGTAACTTCTCTTTACTTGCTCAAGGGCGCGCCTTCGGCGCGGGGGGGGGGCGGCGGCGGCCCCCCCCCCCCCACGACACCCTCGCCGACGCACCGGCGCTGACGGCCACGCTGGTGGGCGACGCGGCGGCGGAGCGGTCAGCGCCGCAGCTGGACGTGGCGCGGGCGCGGCTGCTTGTGCGGCAGGGGCGGCCCGACGAGGCGGTGACGCTGCTGCGGGAGATCGTCGCGGCGGCTCAGGCGCTCCTGTCGGAGCTCGCGCCCGCGGTGCCGTACGCCGTCGTCCCTGAGCCGGTCGCGGCATCGCTCGAACCCGCGTCGGAAGCACCGCTGCCCGCCCCGGACGCGGAGCCGACCCCACCACGGGCCGACCGGATCTCGATGCGTCAACTCGCGCGCGCCGATGCCCTGTTGGAACTGCGGCGCTACGACGACGCCGTGCAGGCGTCGCACGCCGCGTGGATGGGGGCGGCCACCAGGCCCGCCGGAGCCGATGTGCTCGACGCGATGATCGACGTGCACTGCGCGGCCGCGATGGCCGACACGTCACCGGGTCATTTCGCGGACGCCGAGCGGTGGTTGAGGTGTGCGTACAGCCACGACCCGACCAATGAACGGGTGCGCGGGCTGCTCGCCGAGCGTACCTACCGGCACGCGGTCGAACTGCAGCGGCGCGGGGGCCGGGACGAGGCCATCGAGGCCCTCGGGAAGTGCCTGACATGGAATCCTGAACACGCCGATGCCGAGGCCCTGTTGCGGCGGTTGAACCGCGACGGGCGCAGCCGGCGGGGCCCGAGAACAGGGGGAAGCGTTTGACACCCGCAGAACTGCTGGACCGGCAGAAGCTCGTCGACGAGTTGCAGCGTCTGGCAGACCATCCGTCACTCACCCCCAGATCCGCCGAACTCGGCGTCCTCGCCAAGGATTTGAAGCCTCCGCACCAGCTGGACAGATGGGCGGAGGTGGACCTCGTGGACGCCTACGTACGCCCCGAAAGCGTGCTCACGAAGCCCGCTGGGTCCGGTCGGCGCGACGGGCTCCTCGAAGCCGCGCTCGGCGTGCTCGTCTTCATCCCGCTCCTGGTGACGTGGTTCGGGCTGCGGGAGGCGGTGCGGGCGTACGGGGAGCTGAGCGAGGTGGACCGGGAGGAGTCGACGCGGCCCTTCCTCCAGCTGTGGCAGTCCGGCTTCGGCGGGCATCTGTCGGGGTTCGGCCGGTTCGAGAACGTGGCCCTGATGGCCGTACTCCTGATCGCGCTGCTCGTGGCCCTGTCGGTCTGGCACGCGCGGGTGCGGTCGCGCGCGGATCGGGAGGAGGCGGAACAGCAGCGCGAGCGCGAGCGGCTGCTCGCAGAGCTGGCCTCCGTCCTCACGCGTACGCAGATGCTGATCGCCCCCTACCGGAGCGCGTCGCCGAAGCAGTTCACCTCCGAACTGACCAAGGCGGCCACGCAGATGGAGCAGCTTGCGGCGAAGGCGGCGACCAGCCACAAGGCGCTCACCGGGACGACGAGCGCGGTGAGCAGGTCCATCGACGCGCTGAAGGCCGCGGCGGACTCGCTCACCCTCGAAGTGCCGAAGCTGGGCATCGCGGCGGACCGCATCGAACAGACCCTGCGGGACGGCCGCACCGCGGCGGACAAGGCGGGCGCGGCCAACGCGGACGCGGCCCGCGGGATCGCCGACCGCGTCAAGACGGCGGGCGACACGGTCGAGGCGTCCCTGAAGTCCCTGATCAGCGCCCAGCAGTCACTGGTCACCAAGTCCGAGTCGGTGGCGGCGGCCACGGAGCGCGCGTCGCAGGCCCTGGTGGCAAGCACGGGCCGCACCGGCGACGCGGTGGACGGGATGCGCGAGGCGACGGAGCGTTGGGACGCGGCGGCGGCACACTGGCAGGACGCGGCGGCACGCATCGACGCGCGGATCGGCTCACTGACGGGCGCGCCTTCGTCGCCGCTGGGCGGCGGGGAGGTCAACGGGCACGGGTGGAGCGGGGCGCCGGGCGGCGGTGCTCGGGGCGGCGGTCCGTGGAACGGGAGCGGTTCGGCCGACGGTGGCGCTGAGAGCGGCAGGCCATCGGGTGGGGGCGGTTCGGCCGACGGCGGCGCTTGGGGCGGCGATCCGGTCATCGGAGGTCACGTGTCCGGCCCTGGGCAGCACGCCGATCCCGGCGGTGCGGGCGCGCCGGACAACGGCGGTGTGCGGTGGAGCGGCGATCCGGTCTCCGGGCACGCGGGCGCCGTCGGACACTCGGCCTCCGGGGGCTCCGACGGTGACGCGGGCGCCGTCGGGCACTCCGCCTCCGGGGAATACGGCGGTCACCGAGGCTCCGGGGCCGGCCCCGGCTCCAGCTCCAGCTCCAGCTCCAGCTCCGACGGAGAAGTGAGAGACGCCGCCCCATGGAGCGGCACGAACGGCGGACGCGGACCCCAACTGCCTTCCCCCACCCGCCCCTTGGATCCTCCCACCCGGCCCCAGCGGCCCCCCGCCTCCGGCGGAGGTGACGCGTGAGGCGAGCTCCGCGGCGCGGACGGGCGGGGGTCGTCGTGCTCGCGGGGTGGCTCTTCGCCGATCTGCTCCTCGTGCTCGCCCTGGTGTCGATGGCCGACCGTCCCGACCCGCTGGCCAACCGCCCCAAGCCGTCCCCCAGCGACACCAAGCCGAAGCCGAAGCCCTCCGCCACGGGCCCGCGCTCGGTGGAGCTCGAGCCGGAGGAGTTCGGGGTCAAGGGCACGGACAAGGGCGATCTGACCGCGCAGATCCGCAAGAACACCGGCAAGTGGGCGGGCCGCGAGGCCGCACTCGTCCTGACCTTCGGCGGCGATCACAGCGGCGAGGCATACGCACACCGCGTCAACTCGCTGCTCGGCAAGGGCCGTCCGGACATGTTCACCAAGAAGACGGCGACGGACGACTTCCACAAACTGAGCGACCCCGCGCAGACCGCGAAGGTCAGGGTGTACTTCTACACGACGCCGAGCGGTTGACCCATGGCACGACCGCACCCCGGCGAACGACCGCCGGACGACGAGAGTGGGCTTCCGCTGCCCGCATTGCCCGCATTGCCCGCCTTCCCTGGGATCGCCGGATACGGCGAACTGCACGCCACCATCAGGAAGTTGGGCTTCCGGCACGCCGCCGACGCGCTGCGCGCCCCCGCACCGCGGCACGCGTCGCAGGCCACCCAGGCGCTGTTCGGCACCCTCCCGAAGGCCGAGACGGACGACGGGTTCCGTGTCCTGGACGGACTGTGGTTCCCGCGGCGCGGCGGGCTCTGGCAGCGCGTCGATCTGGCGTACGTCCAGGAGTCCTTCGCCCGCTGGCACGCTTCGGGCGACGCGCGGGGCATGGAGGCGGCCGCCGTCGTGGCGGTCCTGACAACCGTCCTCCAGGAAGACCCGATGGGCCTGCGCCGGCTCGTCCTGTGGGAGCTGTGCTGCCGCCTTACGGACGACGCCGCGGGGCACCCGGTCCCCCTCACCGACGCCGACAGCGATGCCGATCCCCCCATCACCCCGCCCACCGCCGACGAGGCGGCCGCGCTCGGCGTCCACCGCAGCGAGGCGGGACGCCTCGCCGGCGCCGCCGGCGCCCACGGCCCCGGCGCCGGCGACGCACAGCTGCGTGGCGCCGGTGCCGCGCGGCACGCCGCCGAGACCCTGAGCGACATCTGGCCCAGCACCCGGCTGCGCGAGGCCGAGCGGCTCGCCGCGTGGCTGCCCGCCCACCACTCCGATCACGTCCTCGACGCCCTCCTCGACACCCTCCGCGCCCGGTCCGCCGCCGTGGACCACCTCATGGACCAGGCGGTTCGGTCGGAGTCCTGCGGCGATTTCGGGGCCGCCGCGTCGGCCTGGCTCGGCGCGCTGCGGCAGGCGAGGGACGACCGGGACGCCCAGGCAGGGCTGCTGCGCACCGCCACGCGCCTCACCGATGACCCCTTCGCCCCGGAGGATGCGGAGGTGACGGCCGCCGTCGACGAGCGGACGGTCCGGCTGACCTGGCGGGCGCCCCGGCGCGACGGCACGTCCGTGGCGTACCGCGTACTCCGCTTCCCGGACGGCCGGCCCGAGATCGCCGTCGAGGTCTCGGCGCACGGCACCGCACGCACGGTCGTCGACCGCGACGCCCCGGTGGGACAGCCGCTGCGGTACGCCGTGTTCCCGCTGCTCGGGGAGCGCCTTGCCGGAGTGCCGCGCGTCACCGCCCCCGTGCTGCTCGCCCCGGACGTGACGGAACTGTCCGCCACGGCCGTGCCGGACGGCGTGACCGTGACGTGGCGACGCGATCCCGCCGCGGCCGAGGTCAGCGTCGTACGCATGAGTCAGGACGGCGACAACACCCCGGACCATACGGTGAGTTGCAGGCGTGACCGGCTCGTCGACACCCCTCTCCCCGCAGGTCTGTACGTCTATGAGGTCCGCTGCGGCTACCCCGGCCCCGACGGCGGCCTCGTCCTGTCGCCGGGAGTCCGCGTCACCGCACGGGCCGAGCGCTGGCCCGCCCCGGTGGAGGAACTCACCGTCCAGCGCCTCGACGGGGGCGGCCGGGTGCGCGTCGCATGGCGGCCGCCGGTGTGCGGGGACGGCCACCTGGTGCCCTGGACCGAACGCCCCGTGCCGCCGGGCGCGGACGTCTCGGGGATCGTCCCCCGGCTGCCCGCGCCCGGTTCCGCACCGGCCTCCGTCGACATGCGGCCGCCGCCCGGCAGGCGGGTCAGGCTGACCGCGGTGAGCGTGCTCGGGGAGCGGGCCGTGTCCGGGGCAAGCGTGGTCATCGAACACCCGGGAGAGGTACGGGACTTGGCGGTGCGCAGGCTCGCCGACGACCGTGCCGAGCTGCGCTTCACCTGGCCGGAGCCCGCCGTTCTGGCGCTGGTCGCCTGGGAGGACGGGGAGCGCCGCGATGAGCTGCGGGTGGCGCGCAGCCGGCACGTCGCCGGGCGGGCCGTGACGGTGCCGGTCTCCGCGGGGGAGTGCCGGTTCACGGTCGGCGCGCTGCCCCGCCCGGACGCCGTGACCATCGAACCGCCGCCGGCGCGGGCGATCCTGCCGCCCGCACCTCCGCCGGCCCCGCCCGCACCCGTCAGGTGGTGGCGGACCTGGTGGCACCGCCGGCGCCGCCGCAGCCCCTGAGCCGGCTCACTTCAGATGCCGGTCGTAGAAGCGGATCCCGTCCTCCCCCTCGAACCACGGGGTGCCGGTGTGCCCGCCCAGATTGGCGTGCAGCGTCTTCTGCTTGCTGCCGAAGGCGTCGAACAGGTCCAGGGCCCGCTGCCGGGGGTTCCCTTCGTCGTCCCACTGCAGCAGGAACAGCAGCGGGACGGTGACCTGCCGGGCCTCCTCGCGCTGGGCGTGGGGCACGTAGCCCCCGGCGAAGAGACCGGCGGCCGCGATGCGCGGTTCGGCCACCGCAAGGCGGATGCCGACGGCGGTCCACCCCGAGTACCCGACAGGGCCGCCGATCTCGGGCAGCGCAAGGAGGGCGTCGAGGGTGGTCCGCCAGTCCGGGACCGCCTTTTCGACCAGCGGGCCGATGAAGGACTCGAAGATCTCGTCGACCGGCTCGCCGGCCCGCACCGCCCGGCGGAGGTCGGCGCGGGCCTGCTCGTCGGCGGCGGAACGGGGCCGGTCACCGCACCCGGCGGCGTCGATGGAGGCCACCGCGTAGCCGTGCGCCGCGGCATGCCGGGCCCGTGCCACCAGCCGGTCCGCCCCCTTGGGCAGGCCGTTGTTGTGGGCCATCAGGATCAGCGGGGCCGGTGCGGCGCCGGCAGATCCAGCAGATCCAGCAGATCCAGCAGATCCAGCAGAGTCAGGCGTCCACAGAGTGCCGGGGATCTCGCCGAGGGTGAATTCGCGTTCGACGACGCCGTCGTCGAGGCGCTGTTCGGAAGTGAAGTGCATGGTCGTGCCTTTCGGGAGTGCTCAGAGTGGCGCTCCCGGACGACGACCTATCGCCCTGCCGTGACCCCGAAGGAGAGCACCCATGTCGTTGCTGCGTTCACGGGTACCACCTCCTCGTTCTCTCGCACGGCCTCCGGGAAATTAGCAGCGGTCGCCGTGGTCCGCCAACAGGTTTTCGCGGAGGCCGGGAAGGGACATCCGACCTGACGACCTGACGACCTGACGCCATGCCCGGTCCGGTCCTTCGGCCGCGCGTCACCGTGAGATGTGGGCGGCGATGCCGTCGAGGAGGAAGTCGACTCCCATCCTGAAGGTGTCGTCGGCGTCGTGGTGGGCGGCATCGCGCACCACCGTGGCCAGCGCGGGGAATCGGCCGGTGGCGAAGGTCCGCTCCAGATAGGGCCCGAGCGAGGCCTGCCAACGCTTCTCGTCCATCCCGGTGGCCCGCTCGGCACGCCGCTCGGCGATCTCCCGGCGCACGGCGCCGATCGCGTACGCGTTGACTGCGGCGACCACCGGCATGATGGCGTCCACCTCCACGTCGGCGTCGGCCAGTGCGGCCATCACTGTCTCCCCCGTGGCCAGCGCGTGCGGCCCGAGCTGGGGTCGGCCACCCAGGAGATCGGCGAGCCATTCGTGCTCGTGAGCGGCGTGCCGCGTGGCCTCGGCAAGCGACCGGAGCACCTCACGCCAGCCGTCTCCGACCGGCCGGATCTCGGCGTGGGCGGCGTCGACCATGAGGTCGAGCAGCTCCTCCTTGCCGGCGATGTAGCCGTAAAGACGCATCGGACGGACGTCCAGCTCGGTGGCGACCTTGCGCAGCGACACCGCGTCCAGGCCGTCCGCGTCGGCCAGTCGGATCGCCGCTCGCACGATCCGCTCCCGGCTCAGCGGGACCGGCACGGGTCGATTCGGCGGCTCCGGCCTCTCCCACACCAACATGCCGCTGACAATACATCGCCTCGTGGCGATACAGTGTATCGGTCAGTACGGTGTATCGAGGGGTAGGGGACCCATCATGACCATTGCCATCGTCGGAGCCGGCCTCGGCGGCCTGGCTCTCGCCCGTGTGCTGCACGTGAACGGCATGGATTCCGTCGTGTACGAACGTGAATCGTCACGCGGCGCCCGCGGCCAGGGCGGCATGCTCGACATCCACTCCGGCCAGCGGGCGCTGCGCGAGGCCGGCCTGATCGACCGGTTCCACGCGATCGCCCGCGGCGAAGGCCAGGACATGCGTCTCCTGGAGCCGGACGGCACCCTGCTGCTCCAGGAGGACACCCCCGACGACGCCCCGCTGGAGCGACCCGAGGTCGACCGCGCCGATCTGCGCGACCTGCTCCTCGATTCCCTCCCCGAGGGCGCGGTGCGCTGGGGCCACGCGTTCACATCCGCCGACGACGGCGTGCTGCACTTCGCCGACGGCAGCAGTGCGGCGTACGACCTGCTGGTCGGTGCGGACGGCGCACAGTCCCGGGTCCGCGCGCTGCTCACCGACGCCCGCCCGGCGCACATCGGCCAGAACGTCGTCGAGGTCGGCATCCCCGACATCGACCGCACGCACCCCGACCTCGCGGCGATGGTCGGGCGCGGCAACTACTGGGTGCTCGGCAACGGACTGTCCCTGGCGGCGCAGCGCAACGGCGACGGCCGCGTCCGCATCGGCATCAGCTTCTACAACACCGCCGAGGACTGGTTCGCCGCCAGCGGGATCCCGTTCGACGACCCGGCCGCCGCGCGGGCGCGGCTGATCGACCTGCTCCCCGGCTGGGACGCACGGTTCACCGCGCTGATCGCGGCCTGTGACGACATGGTCGTGCCGCGGTCGATCAGCACGCTCCCGGTCGGCCTGACCTGGCCGTCGACGCCGGACGTCACACTGCTCGGCGATGCCGCGCACCTGATGCCGCCGGTGGGAGAGGGCGCCAACATGGCGCTGCTCGACGGCGCGCTGCTCGGCCTCGCGCTGGCCGCGCACCCGGACGACTTTCCCGCCGCCGTCAAGGAGTACGAACGCGAGATGTTCGAACGCACCGGCGCCGCCGCCCGGATGTCGGCGGACATGCAGGAGTTGCTGATGTCACCGGACGCAAGCAAGAAGCTGCTCGCCTTCTTCCAGCCGGGCTGAACGCGACCGATGACCCGCCCCGTAAGGGGCGCGGGGAACGGCGCGACCAGCCCCCACCGGCCCGCGGGTTCATGACCGCACTTCCCGCGGGGCGCTTAGTCCCGCGGAGCGCTTAGTCCCGCACTTCCGCCTCCGCCCCGCCCCCGAACTCGAGGAGCAGCCCCGTCCGCAGGGCGATCGTGCGGCCGGGCTCCACATCGCGCACGGTCCCGTCGTCCTTGCGTGCCGTCCACACGTCCTTGGTGTGGTTGGTGAGGCCGAACCTGCCCGGGTTCTTGGGGTGTTCGGTCACCTCGCCGACCACCGCCCGGAAGTCGTGCCGGTCCGGGTACTCGGCCAGATGATGGGCGTAGACGCGGGCGCTGGGGGCGAGCCTGATGCCGCGCCGGGTGCGCAACGTGCCCGTACCGGTGACGAGTTCGAGGCGCGGCGGCAGTCGCAGCGTACGGCCGCACTTCCAGCAGTCGGGGGCCGCGCCGTCCGGCTGCGTGAGGTTCTGCTTGCCGCAGGAGCCGCACTGGGTGATGGCGTCGAGGACCTGGCTCAGGGCGTCGCACCACTGCGACTCGCGCACCCGCCGGACCGGCGACCGCAGCCCTTCCGTGAAGGTCTGTACGAACAGGTCCCGCAGGATCTTCGGGAGCGCGCCCCAGGTGGCGACCACGGTCGGCTGCTCGTCCGGCACCGGACGGTTGCGGGCGTCGGCCGGGTCGTAGATGAAGACGGGATCGGTGCCGTAGAGGCGCCGCTTGGCGGCCTCGTCCATGCAGCGGATGCTCAGGGCCTGCGCGCCGTTGAACGGATGGTCGTTCATCAGGAGCAGGAAGAGCAGCACCGCGAGGGAGTGCAGGTCGGTCTGCGTGCCCGGCTGCGCCCCCTTGTCGCGGCGGACCAGCTCGGGCGCCATGAAGTCCATCGTCCCCGCGACGGCGGCGGACTCGCCCTCGACGACCGCGTTGTCGTTGTCGCAGACGAGGACGTCCCCGGTGCGCGGGTCGAAGAAGATGTTGCCCCAGTTGATGTCGCGGTAGGCGATGCCCTGGGAGTGCAGCGACAGGTACGCCTCGACGGTGTGCAGCGCCACGGTGACCAGGGTGCGCATCGTCGCGGCGGACACCGAGGGGTCGCGGCGGAACAGCGCGGGCAGGTCCTGGAAGCGCTCGGGGCGTACGTCCATCAGATAGCCGAAGCCCGGCTCACCGTTCGCCGGGCCCTCCGGGTCCAGGACGATGGCGGTCGGCCACAGGAAGCGGTCGTCGCTCCAGCCGCGCGCGATGAGGCCTTCGAGGATCTGCCGCTGGCGGGCGTCGGCCAGCTGCGGGTAGTACCACTTCAGCGCGCGGTCGCCGTGCGGCGTCGTCACGCGGTAGACCTCGCCCTGGCCGCCGGAGCCGAAGAGTTCGGCGACCTTGACCTTCTCCCCCGACTCGGCCACCAGGGTCTTTCCGGCGGCGAGCATGCCGTTCACCATGCGGTTCCTCTCTCGGCTCACTGTTCGACTGTGGGTGGTGGTGTCTGCCCGGTGGGCGCCGTGGCCGCGAACGCGCCCACGAAGGTGGTGTCGTCACCGGAGTACTTGGCGGCCCGCTCCAGCCAGTCCGCCAACTGCCCCTGCACCGCGGGCACGCCCTGCCCCGCGGCGCGGTCGGTCACACCGGTGGCGAAGTCCAGGAACCCCTGGTGGTCGGCGAAGCTCTTGGAGAGGCCGTCGGTGGAGATCAGGACGGCGGGCGGCGGCCCCGTGGTGAAGGGCTGCCAGTGCGACCGCATCTTGCGCCATGGCTCCGGCTCGCACAGCGAGTCCGTCTCGTCCCCCATGTCGGGGCCCGTCGAGAGCGGTGTGTGCGGGGTGCCTTCCGCGTCGACGAGGACGATGTCCCCGTCCCCCAACTGCCAGCAGAACAGCATGCTTTCGGTGAGTACGGCGCCGATGAGCGTGCTGCCGTACACGGCGAGGTCGGGCGCTTCGTCGGCGGCGCCCGGCAGATGACGGCCGCCGCGCGCCGGGGAGTTGCTGTCGTGCCACAGCGCCCGCTCGCGCCAGCGGTGCGCCACCTGCTGCGGCAGCCTGCGCGCCTCGGTGCGCAGGCCGGTCCAGCCCGTCACGTCGGCGCCGACCCGCACCGCCTCCTGCGCGAAGCCCCGCGCGCACGCGGTGAACTCCTCGACGGCCCACAGGGATCCGAGGTCGCTGCGGAAGTGCGCGGCGGATCCGTGGCCGTCGGCCACGGTGAGGACGGCGGCCCGGCCGTCCGCCACGGACAGCGCGCCGAGGCTGTCCTGGCTGTACTTCTTGCCGACTCCCTTGACGGTCGCGCTGAGCAGCGCCAAGCCGTCGACCCGTGTCGAAGGCGCGCTCACCAGATGTCGTCTTCGTCGCCCTTGGTCAGCGGCGCCGGACCGAGCGGGGTCGTGGGCCTGGCGTCCTCGACCTTCGGCGTCGACGCGTCCTTCACGACGGCCGTCGACATCCAGCGGATGGCCGCGGCGAGCTGGCGCGGGTTCTTGGCCTGCAGCGGTTCGAGCTCGGGGTTGCCGAGGAACTCCTTGAGCATGCTCTTGTCCGCGTCGTCCCCGATGGCCACCGCCACCCGCACGGCGCGCTTGCCCCAGGGCGTCGCGTCGATCTCGCGCAGTCCCGCACGCCAGTCGTCGGTGGGCTGCCCGTCGGAGGCGAGGGCGAGCACCGGGGGCAGCGCGCGCTGCGGCATCGGCGGGGTCTGCAGCGCACCGGCCGCGAGCTTGAACGCGGCGCCCATGTCCGTGCCGCCGTAGGTGTGCATCTCCTCCCACGCGAAACGGTCGACCGGGGTCGGCTCGTCCACGTGCCAACTCGCCCCATTGGCAAAGGAGATGGCGCGTACGAGGAGGGATGCGGCCGGGTTGGACTCGGCGGCCTGCTGCATCTCGGGGATGGCCTCGCGGATGGCGAAGTTCAGCTCGCTGATCTTGCCGTTGACGCCCATGGAGCTTGAGCAGTCGAGCATCCAGATGAAGTGCACGGGGCGGTTCGCCATGCTGCCGCCGGGGAAGTTGTCGGCGGCGTCACTCTCGACGGCCACGCCGGCCTCGCTGGTTTTCCGCACGCTGGCTGGTCCTCTCGTGGATCGGTGGTTCGGCGGTTCAGTGGTTCGGTGGATCGACGGTTCGGTGGATCGACGGTTCGGTGGATCGACGGTTCGGTGGATCAGTGGATCGACGGTTCGGTGGATCGGTGGATCGGTGGTTCGACGGTTCGGTGGATCGGTGGATCGGTGGATCGGTGGATCTACGGTTCAGTGGCTTGGTGGTTCAGTGGCTCGGTGGATCAGTGGCTCGATGGTTCGGTGGTTCAGCCATTCAGCGGTTCAGTGGATCGATGCTGTTGCGCCACGCGTTCCACTCCTGGACGCGCTGGTGTCCCCGCTCGGGCGTGAGCCGGACCAGCTCCGTGGCGACCTCGCTCAGCGACCAGTCGTTGAGCCAGGGCAGCACGGGCGCGAGCACCTGGGTGAGCAGCTGGTCGGCGACGCGCCGCCAGTCCTCCGTGACGCCGCGCCGCTGACGGGGGCGCCACGCGTGGTAGAGCGCGGCGATCTGGTCGGGCCGGTGCGGCAGTTCCTGGATCATCCGCTCGCGCGCGTCGGCGGCGAGGAGGTGCGAGCGGTAGGGGTGCAGTACGTCGTTGTGCGCGCCCATCAGGAAGCTCAGGCCCGGCGAGCGGCACAGCTTGACCGGATCCACCCGGGCGAGCCCGAGTGCGACCAGCGCGCCGGTCCCTTCCTGCAGGACGACGTTGAGGGGCTTCGCCTGCTCGAACTTGTCGCCGAGCTGACCGCCGGCCTGCTCCACAGGTAGCAGCCCGTCGGCGAAGTCCTTGGCCAGCACGACGAGTTCGGCGGTGGCACGCTCGGTGCCGCGCAGCTTCGCCTTGACGCCCAGCAGGCTCCTGGCCAGCTCGATCAGCTCGGCGTCGAGCCGCTCCGGGGCCCTGAGCCAGCCCACGAGCCGGACCGCGAAGCCCGCCTCGACGATCAGGCCCGCCGTGCAGACGCGGGCGACCCGCTGCACGTCGGCGCGGTCGGGCTGCCGGCCGCCCCACACCAGCCACCACAGCAGCCACAGCACGTCCGCGTCGTTCACCCGCCTCCCGGGCAGCAGCTCGGTGAGCGCGGCGAAGAGCGCGGCGCCACGCGGACCGCCGGGCTCCCTGCTCCAGCGCGCGGCCGCCTCGGCGAGGCGGACCACGAGCGGCGCGTCGTCGATGTTGCGCAGCAGCCATTCGCCCTGGGGCGCGTTGGCCAGGCCACGCAGCTGGTCCAGCTTGTGTTCCGTGAGGTTGCCGCCGAGCAGTTTCAGGACCTGCCGGGTCAGGCGCGGGTGGCCGATGGCCTGCAGGACCTCGACGGCCTCCGCGCACTCGCGCCGCCCCGGGTTGAGCAGGGCGCGGGCGAGCCGCCCGGTCGCCTCCTGCAGCCCCCGCCCCGATTCCGCGCCCAGGGCGAGCGCGAGCCGCAGCGGCTGGGTCCATGTGCCCATGGGATGGCGCCGCACCTTGCCCCGCAGCACGTCGTCCGCGCGCTCTCCGAACTCCGCGCGCAGCCGCTGCCAGGCATCGGCGCTCAGCGGGAGCCGTTCGCAGGCCGCGATGTCGGGCAGGGTCTCCTGGGCCTCGGCGACCGCCACGTAATGACGGACGAGGGCGATCGCGAGCGGTTCGGCCGCGGCGTGGTCGGCGCCGCCGAGCTCCTCGCAGAGCAGATACAGCTCGTCGACGACAGGGCTGACCGCGGGCTCCTGCCGCACGGTCTCCGCGTGGGCGCGGACCGCCTCGCGCCGGGCGGCGTCGGACATGGCCAGCAACTTGCCCACGTCGAGCGGTGGCCGCGTAACACCGAACGGGTCGCCCGCGTCGGGCGGCGGCTCCGGCGGCGTCCCCTCGATCCACTCCTTGGCGGTCACCTCGGCCCAGGTGTCGGCGACGGGTGAACTGCCCTGGCCGCCCAGGCCGTCGTGCACGCGGTAGAGGTGGTCGAGCGTGGGGCCGTGGAAGCGGTCGAAGTCCGCATCCGGGCCGATGCCGATGATCTGCTGCGGTGCGCGCCGCGGCGCGTCGGCCCAGGTGCTGAACGTCAGCGACATGGCGTACGCGGGAGGCAGCGAGGCACAGGCGAGGGCGACCCAGTGGGCCACGGTCTCCGGGTCGTGCTCGGCGACGACGATCTGACGTCCGGCGCGCTCCTCGAAGAGACGGTGCACATCGGCGAGGAAGGGCTCGACACGGTGGGCGTGCTCGCGGGCGAAGGCGATGAGCTGCTCGGCACTCAAGTCGAGGTCATACAAGGGGAGGTCAGACAAGGGGAGTTCGTCCGGAGAGTCGGCGTACACGGCGTCGATCCGCTGCTCGGTGCCGGTCACGCAGAGAAGGCTGCCGCCTCCGGGAAGCCTGCTGCGGCTGAGCCCATGACGGTGGCCCACAGCAAGGACGTACTCCGCCAACGCAGTTGATCCCAGGGGCTGTTCTGTCTCCCCCTCCTCCTGATTCTCCTGCTCCTCCTCCTGCTGCTGCTCCTGCTTCTCCGGTCCCGGCGGTGCGGGAATCAGGCGGACGGCTCCGGTGTCCGGCTCCTCGTCGAGCCGGTAACTGAGGCGGCGGATGGCCATGCCACATTCTGACCATCCGTACGTCCCGATCGCAGGCCGTCCGCCAAGTTTCCCCCTTCCTCGGGAATCACTCGGCGCGCCCACCCACCGTGCCGGGCGACGCGGTGCGCCCTTGCGGTCCCGGCGGGTTGCGGCCACGGTGGTCACGGGCCGTCACGAACGGCCCCGTGAACGGCCCTTTCCGCACGGTGATTCGGAGTCGACGTGGCCTCCTTGCCCTCCTTCCCGCTCCCGCACGTCCTGCTCGGCGACGGTCCGCACAAGGTGGTCGCCGTGCACGGCTGGCTCGCCGACCGCTCGGCGTACGCGCCGGTGCTCGCGGACCTCGACCTCGCCGCGTTCCAGTACGCGGTGGTCGATCTGCGCGGGTACGGGGAGGCCAAGGACGCCGTCGGCGCGTACACGACCTCCGAGGGGGCCACCGATGTCGTCGCGCTCGCGGACCGCCTCGGCTGGGACCGCTTCTCGCTGATCGGCCACTCCATGGGCGCCAGCGTCGCCCAACGGGTCCTGGCGCTCGCACCGCACCGGGTGCGCAGGCTGGTCGGCGTATCTCCCGTGCCCGCGTCCGGACTTGACCTGCCGCCTGACCAGTGGGAGCTGTTCGCCGAGGCCGACCGGCTGCCGGGGAACCGCCGCGCGATCATCGATGTCACCACGGGCGGGATCCGGCCGGCGGCCTGGCTCGACCGCATGATGGAGCGCTCGCTCGTGGTCAGCGACGCGAAGGCCTTCCGCGCCTGGCTCGACTCCTGGGCGCGCGAGGACTTCCACGACCGGGTCGATGGCTCGACCGTTCCTGCGCTCGCGGTGGTCGGTGCGCTGGATCCCGCCCTGGGGGCGGAGCTGATGCGCCGGACCTGGCTGCGCTGGTACGCGCGCGCCGAGCTCGTCGAGCTCGCCGAGGCGGGCCACTACGCGATGGACGAGACTCCGCTCGCCCTCATCCGCGCCGTGGAGGATTTCCTGCGGAAAGACGGCGAGGGCGGCGGGAGCGGAGAGAGCAGCGCGCGCGGCGAGGACGGGGAATGACGCACCCGTCGCATGCCGGAAGCCGGCGGATCTCCGTGTCGGACGACGACGCCGAACTCGCCGCCGTGCCCGATGTGTTCGACCCCCGGCAGTACGCGTCCGGGGTCCCGCACGAACGCTACCGCGTACTCCGCGACCGGCACCCCGTCGCCTGGCAGGACGAGCCGGAGGTGCTCGACTGGCCCGCGGGGCCCGGCTTCTGGGCGGTGACCCGGCACGCGGACGTCGTCCGCGTGCTGCGGGACTCCGGCAGCTACTCCTCGCACCTGGGCGCCACCCAGATCCGCGATCCCGACCCGGACGACCTGCCGTTCATCCGGCGCATGATGCTCAATCAGGATCCCCCGGAGCACGGCCGGTTGCGCCGCCTCGTGAGCCGTGCCTTCACTCCCAGGCGCCTGGAGCGCTTCGAGTCCCTGGCCCGCGGCCGGGCCCGCGCCCTGCTCGCCGGCGCGGCGGACCGGGCCCGCGCGGGCGACGGCACCTGCGATCTCGTCGCCGACGTCACCGACGACTACGCACTGCTGAATCTCTCCGATCTTCTCGGCGTCCCCGAGGCCGACCGCGGTCTGCTGCTGCACTGGACGCAACGCGTGATCGGCTACCAGGACCCCGACGAGGCGGGCGAGTTGACGCTCGACGCGGACGGAAAGCCGGTCAATCCGCGCTCGCCCGCGATGCTGCGCGACATGTTCGGCTATGCGCAGGACCTGGCGGCCCACAAGCGCCGCGCGCCCGCCGACGACATCATGACGACCCTCGCCACCGACCCCGAACTGACCGCCCCCGAGCTGGAGATGTTCTTCTTCCTGCTCACGGTCGCGGGCAACGACACCGTACGCAGCGCGGCGCCCGGCGGCCTTCTCGCGCTCATGGAGCACCCCGACGAGTACCGCCGCCTGCACGAGGGCGACGTCCCGATCGCCACGGCGGTGGACGAACTGCTGCGCCACCACCCTCCCGTGCTCAGCTTCCGCCGCACGGCCACCCGTGACACACAGCTGGCGGGGAGGACCATCCGCGCCGGGGACAAGGTGGTCGTCTTCCACGCCTCGGCCAACCACGACGAGCGCGTCTTCACCGATCCGCACCGCCTGGACCTGTCCCGCGCCCCCAATCCCCACGTCTCCTTCGGCGAGGGCCCGCACGTCTGCCTGGGCGCCCATTTCGCCCGCCTCCAACTCCGGGTCCTGTACGAGGAGTTCCGCACCGCCTGGGGCGCACCCGCCGAACTGGCGGGACCGCCGCGGCGCCTGGTCTCCAACTTCATCAACGGGTTGAAGTCGGTGCCGGTCAAGGTCCCGGTCGAGGCACCGGTCCAAGCTCCGGTCCAGGCACCGATCCAAGCTCCGGTCCAGGCACCGGTCCAAGCTCCGGTCCAAGCTCCGGTCCAAGCACCGATCCACGTGCCGAAGACGCGGTAGTTCGATACCGTTCAAGATCCACCGCGAACCCGCGCGCGAGCCCCGCGCGCCGCCCACCACGGAGACTCCCGCATGCACGGCGCAGCCGTCCCCGCAGCCGAGGACGAGTACCACGACGACATCTTCCCCAACCTCGACGCGCCGGAGGACGGAACTCCCTGGCAGGCGCCCGCCGACCTCGAAGAGCACCTCTACGAACTCGCCGAGGCCGACGACGCCTACACCTACCTCCGGGCCATTTCCGTCACGGGCCTCTACCGCCCGGTGGCGATGGCCGACGTGGCGCCGGGCGCGACGGAGCGCCCCGTCCTCACCGTCGACGTCCCGGACGGCCGCAAGGTGGCGCAGATGTACACCGCGGGCGTGCTGCCGCGGCCGCATCCGGAGGTGGTGTACGAGTTCGTCACGCTCGGCACCCTGGCGGCCGAACTGCCCGACGACATCGACATCCTGGTGGTCAACGCGGCCACGCCGTGCCAGCAGTTCTTCCTGACGACCGAGGACGAGCGGGAGGTCTGGGCGGATCTGCACGCGGCCCACTACGACTCCGAGCGCCTGATGGACCGCGTCGACACCCGCCGCACCGGAGCGCCCGATTCGGTCACCCTGCTGCGCGGCCTGGCCTGCGGCGCGCACCTCTGCTTCGCCAACGGCGACGCCTGGAACACCCTCGACTGGCACGGCGCGGGCTACCACTCCGAGGTCGAGCGCCTTGAGGAATGGTGGGGCGTACACGACCGCGACGACTGGCTCGGCGTCCAGGAGCGGCTCCTTAACCGTGAAGTCAGCCCCTGGTACTGGGACTTCGTGCTCGGCGCCCGCACCTCGCTGATCGAGCAGTACGGCCCACGCGTCGACCCCGAGCTGTGGCGCCAGTGCGTGGAAGTGACCATCCGCAACCGCGTGTTCGAGACGGAGGGCCCCGACGCCCCGCACAAGCCGGGCGACGACCCCGACCTGGACGACTTCGTCGCCGCGCTGCGCTGCCTGGTGGGCAAGGTGCTGCGCTATGAGTCCCGCTTCCGCGCCGACGGCTTGCTTCCTGCCGACGGCCATGTCACATCCGTCGCGGCGTGGGACATCGGCCGCGCGTCGAAAATGGCCCGCTGGGGCAGAGGAGCGCGCTATGCGACGCACGCCGAGCTGCACGAGGCCATCGAGCGGGCGGGCCACGCCGCGCAGTCGGCGTACGGCTCGTGGGAGGAGTTCTCCGCCGGGTACGTCCTCGGCCGGTGCCTGCACTTCGACGAAGAGCACTGCGGTGACTGGTACACGACCGTCCTCCACGCTCACCGGGAGCTGGTTTCGGACCCGGACAGCCCGTGGCTCACGGTTCCGTTCCGCTGAGCCAAGGGGCAGCGCCCCCGTAGGGGCGCGGGGCTGTGACACATGCGGCTCCGCCGCGTGGGCGCGACCAGCCACGACGCACTCGCAGCCGACAAGCGCCCTTCCCGCGGAGCAGTCAGCACCCCGCATCACAATCAGGTCTCGCTACCCCTCCGCCCCCTTGCCACTCACCCGTGTAATCGATTCCAATCCTCCGTGTAATCGATTCCACAAGGAGGTGGACGGCGATGGCGAGCATCAAGGACGTCGCGGCCGAGGCGGGCATGTCCGTCGCCACGGTCTCCCGCGTCCTGAACAGTCACCCCTCGGTCAGCCCGGCCGCACGGGCCCGCGTCATCGCCGCGGTGGAGACCCTCGGCTACCGGCCGAACGCCGTCGCCCGGTCGCTGCGCACCGACCAGACCCGCACCTTCGGCCTGGTCATCAGCGACGTGATGAATCCGTACTTCACGACCCTGGCCCGCTCCGTCGAGGAGGCGGCCCGCGAGCTCGGCTACAGCGTGATCATCGGCAACGCCGACGAGCGGCCCGAGCTGCAGGACCACCATGTGCGCACGCTCCTGGACCGCCGGATCGACGGGCTTCTGCTCTCCCCCACCGACGGCGGCTCCCCGCTGATCCTGGACGCCGCGCGCGCCGGCACCCCGATGGTGTTCGTGGACCGCTGGATCCCGGGCGTGGACGTCCCCGTCGTACGCGCCGACGGCCGCGAGGCCGTACGTGACCTGGTCGCCCATCTGCACGGGCTCGGCCACCGCAGGCTCGCCATCATCGCGGGCCCGGCGGCCACCACCACCGGCAGCGAGCGCGTCGACGCCTTCCGGGAGGCGCTCGGGGCGTACGGGCTTCAGCTGCCCGAGGAGTACATCGGGCAGGGCGACTTCCAGGCCGACAGCGGCCGCCGGGTCACCGAGGCCTTCCTCGCGCTGCCCGAGCCGCCAGAGGTGATCTTCGCCGCCGACAACCTCATGGCGCTCGGCTCGCTCGACGCCATCCGCGCGCACGGGCTTCGCGTCCCGCACGACATCGCGCTCGCGGCGTTCGACGACATCCCGTGGTTCGTGCACACCGACCCGCCGATCACGGCGATCGCCCAGCCGACCGGTGATCTGGGGCGGGCCGCCGTCCAGGCGTTGGCCGACCGGATCGAGGGCAGGCGCCCGCAGTCCGTCACGCTGCCCGCCCGTCTCGTCGTGCGCCGCTCCTGCGGCGAGTCCCCCACCGACCCGAGGAGCACCACGTGAGCGAGAAGCACCACGTGCGCAACGAGGACGAGTTGCTGCGGATCGAAGGCATACGCAAGACCTTCCCCGGCGTCGTCGCGCTCGACTCCGTCGACTTCGACCTGCGCCGCGGCGAGGTCCATGTCCTGCTCGGCGAGAACGGCGCCGGCAAGAGCACCCTCATCAAGATGCTCTCCGGCGCCTACCGCCCCGACAGCGGCCGCGTCCTGGTGGACGGCGAAGAGGTCCGCATCCACGGGGCGCAGGACGCCGAGCGGCTCGGCATCGCCACGATCTACCAGGAGTTCAATCTCGTGCCCGACCTCACGGTCGCCGAGAACATCTTCCTGGGCCGGCAGCCGCGCCGCTTCGGAATGATCGACCGGAAGGCGATGGAGTCGGCCGCCGATGAGCTCCTCAAGCGGGTCGGCGTGCAGGTCTCGCCCCGCGCCAAGGTGCGTGAACTCGGCATCGCCCGGCTGCAGATGGTGGAGATCGCCAAGGCGCTCAGCCTGCGGGCCCGCGTACTGATCATGGACGAGCCGACCGCCGTCCTGACGAGCGACGAGGTCGACAGACTCTTCGCGATCGTGCGGCAGTTGCGCGAGGACGGCGTCGGCGTCGTCTTCATCACCCACCACCTGGAGGAGATCGCCGCGCTCGGCGACCGCGTGACCGTCCTGCGCGACGGCCGCAGCATCGACCAGGTACCCGCGTCGACGCCCGAGGACGAGCTCGTGCGCCTGATGGTGGGCCGCAGCATCGAGCAGCAGTATCCGCGGGAACGGCCGGACACCGGGGGCGCGTTGCTCACCGTCGACGGCCTCACCCGTGACGGTGTCTTCCATGACATCAGCTTCGAGGTGCGGGCCGGTGAGGTCGTCGGTCTCGCCGGGCTCGTCGGCGCCGGACGCACCGAGGTGGCGCGCGCCGTCTTCGGTGCCGACCCCTACGACGCGGGCTCGGTCGACGTACGCGGTGAGCGGCTGCCCCGGCATGACGTGATCGCCGCGATGGGCGCGGGCATCGGCCTCGTACCGGAGGACCGCAAGGGCCAGGGGCTCGTGCTCGACGCCTCCGTGCAGGAGAACCTCGGTCTGGTGACGCTGCGTTCGGCGACCCGCTCCGGGCTCGTCGACCTGAAGGGCCAGCGGGTCGCTGCCGCACGGATCGCCGAGCAGCTCGGCGTGCGGATGGCCGGGCTCGGCCAGCATGTGCGCACGCTCTCCGGCGGCAACCAGCAGAAGGTCGTCATCGGCAAGTGGCTGCTGGCCGACACGAAGGTCCTGATCCTCGACGAGCCGACGCGCGGCATCGACGTCGGCGCGAAGGTCGAGATCTACCAGCTCATCAATGAGCTGACGGCCTCCGGGCACGCGGTCCTGATGATCTCCAGCGATCTGCCCGAGGTGCTCGGCATGAGCGACCGCGTGCTCGTCATGGCGCAGGGCCGCATCGCGGGCGAACTGGCGGCGGACGACGCGACGCAGGACGCGGTGATGGCACTCGCCGTCAGCAGCGTCAGCAGTACGGCAGTTGAGAACGGATCAACCGAAGGGAAGGCCTCCCGTGGCCACTGAAACGCTGAAGGGCAACACGGGTGGCGCCACCGGTATCCGCCGCCTGCTGCTCGACAACGACGCGCTGAGCGCCCTGGTCGTCCTGGTGGTGGCGATGTCGCTGCTGTCCGGCGACTTCCTCACCACCCAGAACCTGCTCAACGTCGGTGTGCAGGCCGCCGTCACCGCGATCCTCGCGTTCGGCGTCACCTTCGTCATCGTCTCGGCGGGCATCGACCTGTCGGTCGGCTCGGTGGCCGCGCTCTCGGCCACCGTCCTTGCCTGGACGGCGACTTCGCAGGGTCTGCCGGTCTGGCTCGCGGTCGTCTTCGCGGTCGGCACGGGCATCGCGTGCGGCTTCGTCAACGGACTGCTCGTCTCGTACGGCAAACTCCCGCCGTTCATCGCGACGTTGGCGATGCTGTCGGTGGCCCGCGGCCTCTCCCTGGTCATCTCGCAGGGCAGCCCGATCCCGTTCCCGGACTCGGTCTCCAGGCTCGGTGACACCATCGGCGGCTGGCTGCCGGTCCCGGTGATCGTGATGATCGCGATGGGTCTGGTCACGGCCGTCATCCTGGCCCGTACGTACATCGGCCGTTCCATGTACGCGATCGGCGGCAACGAGGAGGCGGCGCGCCTCTCCGGGCTTCGCGTCAAGCGGCAGAAGCTCGTCATCTACGGCCTCTCCGGTCTCTTCGCCGCCGTCGCGGGCATCGTCCTCGCGTCCCGTCTGGTCTCCGCGCAGCCGCAGGCCGCGCAGGGTTACGAGCTGGACGCGATCGCCGCGGTCGTCATCGGCGGCGCGAGCCTGGCGGGCGGCGTCGGCAAGGCGTCGGGCACGCTGATCGGCGCGCTGATCCTGGCGGTGCTTCGCAACGGCCTCAACCTCCTTTCCGTGTCCGCCTTCTGGCAGCAGGTCGTGATCGGCGTCGTCATCGCGCTCGCCGTCCTCCTGGACACGCTGCGCCGCAAGGCGGGAGCGACCCCCGGCGCCTCCTCCGGGGCATCCGGCGGGGTCGGGCGCAAGGGGCCGCAGGCCTTGAAGCTCGGGATCGCCGCCGCGCTCGTGGCGGCCGTGGTCGGCGCCGTCTCCCTCTTCAACAACGGTTCCTCCGGTACGACGACGAAGATCGGCATGTCGCTCTCGACCCTGAACAACCCCTTCTTCGTACAGATGAAGGAGGGCGCGCAGGCGGAGGCCAAGAAGGCGGGCATCGATCTCACCGTCACGGACGCCCAGAACGACGCCTCGCAGCAGACCAACCAGCTGCAGAACTTCACCGGCGAGGGCATGAAGTCGATCATCGTCAACCCGGTCGACTCGGACGCGGTGGGCCCGGCGGTGCGCGGCGCCAACAAGTCGGACATCCCGGTGATCGCCGCCGACCGCGGCGTGAACAAGGCGGAGACGGCGACGCTCGTGGCCTCCGACAATGTCGCGGGCGGCAAGCTCGCCGCGAAGACCCTCGCCGAGAAGCTGGGCGGCAAGGGCAAGATCGTCACGCTCCAGGGCGTCGCGGGCACGTCGGCCAGCCGTGAGCGCGGCAAGGGCTTCGCCGATGGACTCAAGGAGTACCCGGGCATCGAGGTCGTCGCCTCGCAGCCCGCGGACTTCGACCGCACCAAGGGCCTGGACGTCATGACGAACCTGATCCAGTCGAACCCCGGCATCGACGGTGTCTTCGCCGAGAACGACGAGATGGCCCTTGGCGCGGCCAAGGCGCTCGGCGACAAGGCGGGCAAGTCGGTCGCGGTGGTCGGCTTCGACGGAACTCCCGACGGACTGAAGGCGGTTGAAGCGGGCACGCTCTACGCGTCCGTGGCACAGCAGCCGAAGGAACTGGGCCGTATCGCCGTGCGGAACGCGGTGAACGCGGCACGGGGCAAGGACGTCGACCCGATGGTGAAGGTCCCGGTGAAGGTGGTCACGGAGAAGAACGTGGCCGACTTCTCCTGACCGCCACCCCATCTCCGTACCCACGCACGAGCAGGAGCCGGATCTCACCGATGCACGCTGCCTCCCATGACTCCCATGCCTCCCACGACTCCCATGACGACGCCTTTGATGCCCATGCCGCCGATGACGACGCCTCGTACGACCTCCTGGTCGTGGGCTCGGCCAACGCCGACCTGGTGATCGGTGTCGAGCGCCGCCCCGCCCCCGGCGAGACGGTGCTCGGCTCCGATCTCGCGACGCACCCCGGCGGCAAGGGCGCCAACCAGTCGGTCGCGGCGGCCCGTCTGGGCGCCCGCACCGCGCTGCTCGCCCGGGTCGGTGACGACGCGCACGGCAGGCTGCTGCTCGACTCGCAGCGCGCGGCGGGCGCGGACACGGTCGGCGTCCTGGTCGGCGGGGCGCCCACCGGCGTCGCGCTGATCACGGTCGACCCGTCGGGCGACAACAGCATCGTGGTGTCGCCGGGCGCGAACGCCCGCCTGGCTCCCGAGGACATCCGCGCGGCGGGCAGCCTGCTCGCCGCGTCGCGGGTCGTCTCGACGCAGCTGGAGATCCCGGTCGAGACGGTCACGGAGGTGGTACGCACCCTGCCGCAGGGCACCCGCTTCGTCCTGAACCCCTCTCCCCCGGCCCCGCTGCCGGCCGAAGTCCTCCGCGCCTGCGACCCGTTGGTGGTGAACGAACACGAGGCGCGCTACATCCTGGGCGCCGAAGCGTCCTTGGGCGCTCCGGAGGACTGGGCCCGCGCCCTGCTCTCCCTCGGCCCCCGCTCGGTGGTGATCACCCTGGGCGCGGAGGGCGCCCTGACGGCGACGCCCCTCAACTCCCCTGTCCGCATTCCAAGTCCACGAGTCGAGGCGGTGGACACGACGGGCGCGGGCGACGCCTTCACTGCCGCCCTGGCCTGGCGCCTGGGGCAGGGGGACGACCTCCCGACAGCGGCCGCGTTCGCCGCACGCGTGGGCGCGTCGTCGGTCACCCGGCAGGGCGCGCAGGCGTCGTATCCGACGGCGAAGGAAGTCGAGCCCCGGCCGTGAAGAAGTCCGGCATCCTGAACCGCGAACTCGCGGGTGCCATAGCCGAGTTGGGCCACGGCCACACAGTCCTGATCTGTGACGCGGGCATGCCGATCCCGCCGGGCCCGCGCGTGGTCGACCTGTCCTTCCGGGCCGGTGTCCCGTCCTTCGCCGAGGTCCTGGACGGCGTACTCGCGGAACTGGTGACGGAGGGCGGCACGGCGGCCGCGGAGCTGCCCGAGGCGAACCCGCCCACGGCCCACCTCCTGACCAGCCGCGTCACCCCACTCCACCTGGTCCCCCACGAGGAACTGAAGCACCTCACGTCGACCGCCCACCTGATCATCCGGACGGGCGAGGCGACGCCGTACGCGAATGTGCTGCTGCGGTGCGGGGTGTTTTTCTAGCCCGAGCGTCGCAGCCGGCCCGAAACGTCCGCCGCGGGTCGGGAGCCCTCCAGACAGTTCGCGAAGCTCAACGTCCGATACACCGAAACCCCACCCCCCAACTCCCCGCACGCCCGCGCGGCCTCGCTGACCCGCTGCGTGTAGGACGGGTCCCTGGTGTCGAGCAGGATGCCCAGTGTCGTGCCGCTGTGACCGACGGCCACGCCCAGGCCGCCGACCTCCCGGCAGATCTCCCGCATCGGCTCCAACGACCGCTTGTGGCGCAGGAGTTGATTCATCTCGGCGCTGCGCGTGGCGACTCTGCCGACCTCCGCGAGATCGCGGCGGCGGACCGCGCGGGCCAGGCGGTCGAGGAGGCGGGCGTACTCGTGGCGGTCCGCCAGGGTGAACGGCTTGGGGATGCGGTTGAAGTCCACCGTGTCGACCGAGCCGCCCTCGTCGATGCCCACCACGGTCATCACCGGCAGCGATCCGAGGATCGCGCGCAACCGCACGCTGCGGTGGTGGAAGGCCACGATCGCCGGGTAGAGCACCCCGTCGGTCGGCTCGATGCGCGCCAGGAGCCGCTCGATGCGGGACGGCGGCATGTCCACCTTCAGCGCCTGACCCACCGCCCGCGCCGTCGCGACGAGGTCGGCCGATGAACTGGCCAGGCCCTTGCCCTCCGGGATCACGCTGTTGACGGTGAGGGTGCCGCCGACGGGTGCGCCCGTCCGGGCCGCCGCCAACTCACTGATGGTGCGGGCCAGTTGGAGCGCCTTCGTCTTGTGGGGCGGCCAGACCGTCAGCTCGGCCGACCTGCCGGGCTCCGGGCGGAACGTCGCCATCGTCCAGCGCGCCACCGGCAGCGTCACCAGGAAGTCCCCGTCCGCTTCCGGCAGCACACCCTGAAGCAGCTCACCGAAGGTGCCGAACGCGGTGCCGACTCCGGTCCCGGCCGCCCGGAGGCCCGGCATACGCGGCTGCGCCCCGGTCTCCCGGGGCGGATCCACAGGCTCCCTCTCGGCTTCACGGGTCCCCTCACGGCGCATCGATGTCTCCACGCCCACAGGCTGCCACAGCCCTAACCGTCTTGACAATCATTTTCATCTAGTGTGATGCTCTCGGCTCGACGACCGACAGGGGGCAGGCTTTGCACGACCACATAGCGGAAGCTGTGAAGGAACCCGATCTCATATCCCTGCGACCGGACTTGGTCTGTCTCCGGTTCGAGACGATGAAGATCTATTCGGCGCTCGGAGCGGTCCGGCACCTTCTTGATTCGGGCGCCGTGAAACCGGGCGACACCCTCATCGACAGTTCCAGCGGAATCTACGCACAGGCCCTGGCACTCGCGTGCCACCGCTATGGAATGAAGTGCCACATCGTCGGTTCCACGACCGTGGACCGCACCATGCGGGTACAGCTGGAAATACTCGGCGCCACCCTGGAACAGGTGCGGCCGTCCCAGAATCTCCGGCTCGACCAGGAGCTGCGGGTGCGCCGCATCGCGGAAATCCTCGACGCGAATCCGACGTACCACTGGATGCGCCAGTACCACGACAGCATCCATTACTACGGCTACCGCGACGTCGCCGAGACCATTGACGCCGAGGTCCCCGCGGGACCGCTCGCCCTGGTGGGCGGCGTCGGCTCGGGGGCCTCGACCGGCGCCATCGCCGGCTATCTGCGCGAGGCGGGCCGGGACGTCTCACTCGTCGGTGTGCAGCCCTTCGGCAGCGTCACCTTCGGTTCGGAGCAGGTGTCCGACCCCGACATGATCATTGCCGGTATCGGCAGTGCCATCGAATTCAAGAACGTCCGGCACGACGCGTACGACCGCATTCACTGGGTGAACTTCGAGAGCGCCCTGTCCGGTGCCGTCTCGCTGCTCAGGAACAGCGGAATCTTCGCCGGCCTTTCCACCGGTGCCGCCTATCTCTCCACCCTCTGGGAACAGCGCCGCGACGACTCCCGTACGTACGTCTTCATCGCCGCGGACACGGGACACCGCTATGTCGAGAGCGCGTACGCGAAACATGCGGACGCCCAGGACATCGACACCTTGAAACCCCATGAGATCACCTCACTCGACGAGTTGAGGCACCCGTGGTCGACCACTTCCTGGCGCGACCTTTCCTGACCGTTTCCACCGTCGTCCGCCTACATCTGCACCTTCATCTCCGCCTTCATCTCTACCTTCTCCACCTTCATCCACCATCGGAAATTGAGAGAACCCCCTATGTCACGCCCCGAGCCGCGCACCCCCCGCAGCGTCGCGGAACTCACCGAAGCCGTCCTGTCCGGCGCCTACGGACCCGACCCGGAAGACCTCTCCGTCACCAGCGCGTTCTGGCTGTACAACACCACCCGCCTCGCGGGCGGCGACGTCACGTACCACAACCACTATCTGCTGCTCCGGGTCGGCACGGCCTTCGGCGCCTGTTCCTTCGAGGCCGGTGAACTCGCCCCGGACTTCTGCGAGAACGCCTCGGGGCACACGCTCGGCAAGCTGCTGCGTGCCGAGTCCACGCCCGTCCGCGTCGCCGCGCTCGACGCCTATCTCGCGCAGGTGAACCCGCACCGGGACGACGCACGCGCCGAGCGCGTCATGCTGCCCACCGGCACCCCGGAGGTCCGGGCGAAGGCGCGGGACGCGTCCATCGCCGGGCTCCTCGACATCACGCCGGGCGCCAAGGTCGCACTGATCGGCGTCGTCAATCCGCTGGTGGCGGCGATACGGGAGCGGGGCGGCGTGTGCCTCCCCTGCGATCTGAACCTCCGTACGACCCAGTGGGGCGACGAGGTCACGGACGACATG
Source organism: Streptomyces sp. NPDC059037 (assembly GCF_042740015.1). Lineage (NCBI taxonomy): Bacteria > Bacillati > Actinomycetota > Actinomycetes > Kitasatosporales > Streptomycetaceae > Streptomyces > Streptomyces sp. NPDC059037. The sequence goes on along the minus strand of NZ_JBHYIG010000004.1, from coordinate 25,617 downwards.
ACGGAGGTGCTCAGGGAGGCCGACGCCGTGGTCGCCACCGGCATGACGCTGAGCAACGGCACCTTCGACCTGATCCTCGCGCACTGCCGCGAGCACGAGGTGCCGCTGGTGGTGTACGCGCAGAGCGGCAGCGCCGTGGCCCGCGCGTTCCTGCCCGGCGGAGTCACCGGGCTCAACGCCGAGCCGTTCACGTTCTCGCAGTTCAGCGCCGACGAGACGCCGATGTACCGCTACCGGGAGTCGGCGTGAGTGTCGACGCCAAGGGCTCCGCGGTGGGCTCTCAGGACACCGGCCCGGACGAGGCGCTGCCCGGCGATCTGCGGATGGCCCGCACACTGTGGCCCGTCCTGGTCGCGTCCGCGGTCGGACTGCTGCCGTTCACCGTGTTCAGTACGTATCTGGTGCCGATGGCGGAGGACGCCGAAAGCAGCGTCGCCACCCTCGGCGGTCTCCGTGGACTCGGCGGTCTCGCCGCCCTGTTGGTGGGCACCGCGCTCGCGCCGCTGATCGACCGGGTGCGCAAGGAGTGGGCGGCCGCGGGCGGGCTCGCCGCGCTCGGCCTGTCGGCGGCGCTCGGCGCGAGCGGGGACTTCATCCTGCTCGCCGTGTTCTGCCTGCTCGTCGGCGCCAGTACGTCGGTGCTCAACCCGGCGCTCACGGCGGCCGCGGCCGACCGCTTCGGTTCCGGGAAGGCGGCGGGGCGCGCGGCGACGCTCGTCACGGCGACGCAGTCGATGACCGCCATGCTCGCGGCTCCCGTCATCGCGCTGCCGGCGGTGTTCTGGGGCTGGCAGGGCGACCTGTTCGCCGTGACGGGCGTGTCGCTGCTGCTTGCCGCGGTCTTCTTCGTACGCGGCAGGAACAATCCGGTCGAGGAGCGGGCCGACGCCCAACGCCTGGGCTATATCGCCTCGTTCAAGGCGCTCGGGGCGATCCCCGGAGTCGTGCCGCTGCTGCTCATCGCCCTGCTCCGCACGGCCGTGTTCATGGGGTACCTCTCCTATCTGGCGGCCTACTACGACGACCGTTTCGAACTCGACCCCGGGCTCTTCGCGTTCGTCTGGACGCTCAGCGGCGCGTCGTTCTTCGTGAGCAACCTCCTCACGGGGCGGATCACGAACTCCGCCGAGCCGCGGATCGGCACCGAGCGGCTGCTCGCCGTCGGCCTGGTCGCCGCGCTCGTCTCGGTCGTGGGCTTCTACTTCACGCACTGGCTGCCGCTCGCGCTCGCCATGACGTCGTTGCACGCGGCCAGCCACGCGGTGGTGGCCGCGTGCGTGGTCAGCCTGCTGGTCCGGCGCTGCGGTACGCAGCGGGGCGCGGCGCTGAGCGTCAACTCCGCGGGCATGAGCCTGGGTGTGTTCGTGGGGGCCGCGCTGGGCGGGCTCGGCTTGGGGCTCGCGGGGTATCCGGGGATCGCGGCGGCGTTCGGGGCGCTGGTCGTCGTGGCGCTGGGCGCCGCGGTCCTGGTGCTGCGGGCGGGTCCTGCGGAGGAGGGGGATGCGGAGGAGACGGAAGCCGCCGCTTAGCTCCGCGCCCGGGCCGTCCATCCCTCCTCTCCGCTGCCGGGGTCCGTCCGCCCGGGGCGCGGGGGGACGGCCCGGGCGCGGTTCCGCCGCGCGGACGCCCCCCCCAACTCCGCACCCCGGGGCCCCGTCCGCACCGCCGCGGGCGGGCGGCAAGGAGGCGGTTCCGCCGCCGGACACCGCCCGACTCCCGTATGCCGGGTCCCGCCCACCCTGCCCGCAGACCGACGGCCCGAGCACGATCCACCGCCCGGACACCGCCCGACTCCCGCACCCCAGAACCCATCCACGCCACCCGCAGGCGGACGCCCCCGGCACAGTCCACCGCTCGGTCATCGATCGCCCGACTCCCCTGTATCCGCACCCACCTGAGAGGCCCCACCGCCCATGCCACCGCCCGCTACCTCTCCTACGGCAGCCGCCGTCCCGGCGGACGAAGTGCCGCCTCCCGAGACGTCGGGCAGGGGCGGTGTCAAAGCCCGGCTCGCGACCCGCGCAGGCCTCGCGGTGGCCTGTGTCGTGCTCCTTGGTCTCCTCCTGGTCTCCGTCGTCGTGGCCATCGGCATGGGGTCTGCCACCGTCTCGCCGGGTGACACCGCCCGGCTGCTGTGGGCCGCGCTGAGCGGTGGCGAGATCGATGCCGATGAGGTGACGACGTATCAGATCATCTGGCAGATCCGCACACCGCGCGTACTCCTGGCGGCACTTGTCGGCGCCGGGCTGAGCGCGGTCGGTGTCGCCATCCAGGCTCTGGTGCGCAACGCGCTCGCCGATCCGTTCGTGCTCGGCGTCTCGTCCGGCGCCTCGGTGGGCGCCGTCGCCGTGACCGTCTCGGGCGGGCTCGCCGCGCTCGGCATCTACGCGGTGTCCGTGGGGGCGTTCATCGGCGCGTTGGCCGCCTCGCTTCTGGTGTACGCCGCGTCGGCCACCCGCGGGGGCGGGCTCGCCCCGCTGCGGCTCGTCCTGACCGGCGTCGCCATGGCGCTCGGTTTCCAGGCAGTGATGAGCGTGATCATCTACTTCGCGCCGGACAGCGAGGCGACCAGCATGGTCCTGTACTGGACGATGGGCAGCTTCGGCGCCGCCACCTGGGGCGCGCTGCCCGTCGTGGCCGTCGCCGTGCTGCTCGGCACGGCCGCGCTCCACCGGTACAGCCGGGCACTCGACGTCCTGGCGCTCGGCGACGAGACCGCGATGAGCCTCGGCATCAGCCCCGACCGGCACCGCAAGGGCCTGCTCGTCCTCGCCTCGCTGATCACCGGCGTGATGGTCGCGGTGAGCGGTGCGATCAGCTTCGTCGGCCTGGTCATGCCGCATCTCGTACGCATGGTGGTCGGCGCCACGCATGCACGGGTGCTCGCCGTCGCGCCGCTGGTCGGGGCGGTGTTCATGGTCTGGGTCGATCTGGTGTCGCGGACGCTGGTGGCGCCGCGCGAGCTGCCGCTGGGCGTCATCACGGCGCTGGTCGGCGTACCGGTGTTCATCGCGCTGATGCGGCGCAAGGGCTATGTCTTCGGGGGGCGTTGAGATGGAACTCGCAAGGGAACCCGCGAAGGAAGCCGCAAGCGAACGCGCAAAGGCACTCGCACTCGACGGACTCTCGGTGACGATCGACGGGAAGCGACTCGTCAGGGACCTCTCCTTGGACGTCGGCGCCGGCCGCATCGTGGGCCTGGTCGGCCCGAACGGCAGCGGCAAGTCCACGGCGCTCAAGTGCGTCTACCGCGCCCTGCGCCCGAGCTCCGGCGTGGTCCGGGTCGGTGACGACGACCTCTCCCGCCTGCCCCTGCGGCACAGCGCGCGGATCGTCGCCGCGATGGCCCAGGACAGCGCGGTGGACCTCGACTTCACGGTGGAGGAGGTCGTCGCCCTCGGCCGCGCACCCCATCTGCGCGGCAACCAGGCGCTCAGCGGCCGCGAACTGGAGCTGTGCGCACGGACGATGGACCGCTTCGACCTCACCCGTCTGGCACGGCGCGGCGTACTCACCCTGTCGGGCGGCGAACGCCAACGCGTGCTCCTTGCAAGGGCCTTGGTCCAGGAGCCGCAGATCCTGGTCCTCGACGAACCGACCAATCACCTCGACGTACGCCACCAGATCGAGCTGCTCTCGCTCCTGCGCGGATCCGGCCTGACGGTCCTGGTCGTGCTGCACGACCTCAACCTCGCGGCGGCCGCGTGCGACCGCATCGGGGTGCTGTCCCAGGGCGGGTTGGTGGCGACGGGCACGCCGGAGGAAGTGCTCACCACGGAGCTGATCGACGAGGTCTTCGGAGTGAAGGCGACGGTCGTCAGCCACCCCCTGACGGGCGATCCGCAACTCCTGTACGCGCTCACGCCCACGTTCTGAACTCCCCCTGCCCCACTCCCCGTTACCCCCTCTCCATCCCTGAAAGGCACCACACCCATGCGCAGAACCACCCGGCAGCGCGCCGCACTCGGATCCGCGCTGGCAGCCACCCTGCTGCTCAGCGCCTGCGGAGCCGAGGTCGATGCGGACTCCGGCTCCAAGGCTTCGGGAGCGTCCAAGAAGGTCACCGTCAAACGCTGCGGCGAGCCGGTGGAGTACACGACCCCGAAGCGCGCCGTGGCCTACGAAGGCGGCAGCGCGGACAAGCTGTTCAGCCTCGGCCTGACGAAGCACGTCCACGGATACGTGATGCCTCCGGCCAACCCTCCGGTGAGCGAGTCCCCTTGGGCGTCGGAGTACGCCAAGGTGAAGATGCTCAGCGACGACCTCCTCAACAAGGAACTCGTCGTGGAGGCCAAGTCCGACTTCGTCGTGGCGGGCTGGAACTCGGGCTTCAGCGACCAGCGGGGCATCACGCCCGCGATCCTGGACAAGCTCGGCATCCAGAGCTTCATGCACACGGAGAGCTGCTTCAACTACCCCAAGCACCCGGAGAAAGTAACGCCGTTCAAGGCCCTGTACTCGGACCTGGAGCGCCTCGGCGAGATCTTCAAGGTCGAGAAGAAGGCGGACGAGGTCGTGACCGGCCTCAAGAAGCGCGTGAGCGCGGTGGAGTCCAAGGCCCCGAAGGGTGACCGGGTCCCGGTCTTCCTCTACGACTCCGGCACCGACCAGCCCTTCACGGCCGGCAGCCAGGTCCCGCCCAACGACATCATCAAGAGCGCGGGCGGCAGGAACATCTTCGACGGCCTGGACGAGCGGTGGACCCAGGTGAACTGGGAGGCCGTCACCAAGGCCGAGCCCGAGGTCGTCATCATCTTCGACTACGGCGACATGCCCGCCAAGAAGAAGATCGAGTTCCTGAAGAAGTCCCCGCACACCAAGGAACTCCCGGCCGTGAAGAAGAACAACTTCTTCGTCCTCGACTACAACGAGGGCATCAGCGGCCCGCGCAACATCGACGGCCTGGAGAAGTTCGGAAAGTACCTGCGGGAACTGAAGGGCTGAGCCCCCGCATGAGCCCCCACAAGTGAACCCTCGGCCGCCTCAGTGAGCCTCGTCCAGAGCGCCGGTGAGGCGGCCGAGCAGCCCCTGCAGAGCGAGGATCTCCTCCAGGGCCAGACCGGTGGATGCGAGGATCCGCCGCGGCACGGGCAGCGCGCGCTCGCGCAGCTCCGCGCCGGATCCGGTCAGCCGCACCGTCACGGACCGCTCGTCCTCGGCACTGCGCTCACGCCGGACGAGCCCCGCGGACTCCAGCCGCTTGAGCAGCGGCGAGAGCGTCCCCGAGTCGAGCCGCAGCCGCTCGCCGATCGCCTTGACGGGCTGCGGTCCGTGCTCCCAGAGGACCAGCATCACCAGGTACTGGGGGTAGGTGAGGCCCAGGTCCTTGAGGGCGTCGCGGTAGACACCGCCGAAGGCGCGCGACGCGGCGTGCAGCGAGAAGCAGACCTGGTGGTCGAGGCGGAGCAGCTCGGCGTCGGGGACGCCGGGCAGGGACGCGTCGGTGGCGGGGCGGGGCGGATCGTCGGCGGGCGGGGTCATGGATCCAGGGTACCTGCCACCCGCCATTAAGTTGCGCACAACTGAATAGCGTGCAATTCTTATGTCTGTCGAAGCGACCGCACCCCGTCGGCCGCTTCGACAGCCGGACCAAGCCGGGACCAAGCCGGGACCAGGCCGGACCACGCCGCAACGGAAGAGGACACCCATGAACGCGCTGTACACCGCCGTCGCCACCGCGAACGGCCGCGAGGGCCGCGCCGTCAGCACCGACGGCCAGATCGACCTCGCGCTCGCGATGCCTCCGGCCCTCGGCGGCAACGGCCAGGGCACCAACCCCGAGCAGCTCTTCGCCGCCGGGTACGCGGCCTGCTTCGCCAGTGCGATGGGCGCGGTCGGCCGTGAGATGAAGGTCGACACCAAGGACGTCTCGGTGACCGCCGAGGTCTCCATCGGCAAGGACGACGCGGGCTTCGGCCTCGCGGTCGTGATGCGCGTGGAGCTGCCGGAGGCGCTGGCGGGCGAGACGGGTCAGCAGCTGGTCGAGGCGACGCACGCGTACTGCCCGTACTCCAAGGCGACCCGCGGCAACATCGAGGTCGAGCTCGTCATCGAGTAGGGACCCTGCGGGGGCAGGTACCGTAGAAGGCCCGACGCCCCTATCTCATGAGCCTCCTGGTGGGCTGCGTGAACCCCAGGAGGACCGAGAAGATGACGACGAACCGCGGACGCAAGGACGTGATCCGGGACCGGATGACGGCGACCGGCGAGTCGTACAACGTGGCCGCCCGCAACCTGAAGGCGATGAAGGACATGGGCGCCACGGCCGAGGCCGTCCGCATCCAGCGCTGGCGCCCCGCCGCCACGCTGGACGTCCCGTGCCCCTGCGGCGGCACGTGCGAACCGGGCGAGAAGTGCGACCGCTGCCACGCCCGCCACCGCCACGTGGCCCGCTTCCCGGGCAGCCGCACGGAGGTCGAGACCTGGGCGGACCGCTATGACTGCATGGGCTGCGCGTCCTCGTACACCATCCCCGTCGTCCTGACCGGACGCCCCTGGGGCATCGCCGAGACGGTGGTCCAGGGCGCGTCCGCGGAGCCGGTGGTCCGGGCCCGGGTGTTTCCCGGGGTGAAGCATCCGCTGCTGCGGCCGGAGACGCCGGAGACCCCGGAAGCGGACTAGGCCCCCGCCTCCTGCGGATCCGCGACCACCCGCGCCGCCAGATCCAGGAACGCCTCCGCCGTACGTGCCCTGAGGCGCCCGAGCTCCTTCGCTCGATGTTCGGAGAGGTGCAGGTCGAACGGGACAAGTACGGTGCCGGCGCAGTCGGCGGCGAAGCGCTCCTCGATCTCCGAGTCCTGGACGGGCTTGTCGATGCCACCCAGGCGGGACGCGACGATCACGGCCCTGCCCGCAAGATCCCCCCGACCGCGCCCGCGCAGGCGGGCGAGGAGCTCGGTGGCGGCGGCCACGGAGTAGGCCGATGTCGTGCAGCAGACGATCAGGCGGTCGGCCGTGTCCAGGGCCACGTCGAGGGCCGGGTCCCGGGTGGGGGCCGCCCAGTCCGTCAGCGTCACGGGATAGTGCCGGGCCGTCATCGTGAGGATGCGGCGGTACTCCTCCGCGTAGGCCGGGCTGCGGGTGGCATAACTGGCACGGTGCGCGAGGATCTCCAGGCCCGTGGGAGCGAGGCTGGTCAGGCGGCGGATGTCCGCGTATCCGGCGTCCAGCGGCAGCCTCGTGAGGTCGCGCGGGGTCGCGGCGCCCTGCCGGGCCAGATAGTCGTTCAGGTCACCGCTCGCCGGTGCGCCGTCCATGGCGAGGACCGGCTCCCCGCGCACCGCCACGAAGAGCGAGCCCAGCATGAAGGTGGTGGTCGACCGGCCGCAGCTCGGGTGGGCGCCGACCACGGTGATGCGCCTGTTGTACGTGAGCGGGCGCCGGACCAGCTCAAGACGGCGCTCGTGCACGGCGCGGGCGCCGCCGACGCCCAGGTCGATGCGGAGACTGCGGAGACTGCGGCGGCCGATGCGGGACGTGGTCGGGGTGCTGCTCTCGCCCGGCCGGGCCTCCAGGAGCGGGCGCGCCGCAGGTCGGCCGGGGGAAGCCGGAACCTGACCGGAGGACTGCCGGTCTGTGCGCATGGCCTGGGCGATCGCGACGTAGCGGGCCAGCTGATCGGCGACCGACCCCGCGGTCGGCCGCCGCCGCGGATCCGGGTCAAGGCACTGCTTGACCATGTCACGCAGAGGCTCCCAGGTGGTGCCCTGCCACAGGTGCATACCGTCCGGCAGTCCGGGCACCGAGGCCTGCCGCTTGCTGCTGATCAACCGCAGCAGTTCGCCGAGCGACCTGATGTTGTCCTCCCCGGTCGGCGCCGCCCCCGCACCGGAGTACTCGCCGTCCACGACGCAGTCCGACAGGCCGACGAGCACCACGGACCGCTCCAGGACGATCACCGAGTCGGGAGAGAGACCGGCCGGCACAAGACCGTTGAGATGGCAGATGCTCAGCGCGCTCGCCAGATGCCAGGCGAGGAGCAGGCTGGTGAGGATGTCGAACGCGGCGGTGCCCTCCGGGGTTTCGTACGCGAGGAGTTCATCGAGCCGGGGCGGCTGCCGGTCGGTGTTCCCGGGCGCCGCGACCAGCCGCATGGCGAGCCACGGCGGGCGGCCGTCGAGACCGGTGGCGAGGAGTTCAGGGGCGTACCGTCCGTGCATCCGGCGCAGCGCCTCTGCCTCGGTGATCAGCAACTGCTCGGTGGCCACGGGCAGTTCGGGGCGGGCCACCCGCAGCGCGGCCTCACCGCCGTCGGCGTCCCGGCCGAGGTAGACGAGGGTTCGGGTGCCCGAGCGGCGGCCCAACAGCTGGTAGCGGCCAAGGCGTTGCGGATCCTGCGGCGTCAAGGGCGCCCACGGCTGCGCGCGCGGCCTGTCCGATGCCTCGAAGGCGGGGGTGCGGGGCTGCATCGCCACGCCGAACCGGGCGAGGAGTCTGCGCTCGACGGCGGTGAACGCATGGAAGGCGGCGGGCACGGTGTCCGCCCCCTCCGGGTGGGTGAGCCAGACGGGGAAGTCGGGTGAGCGGCCCGCCAGTTGCTCCAGGCGGCGGCCGATCGCGCGCCCTGTGCGCAGGAGTTCGGAGCTGGGCACCGCGTCGAGCAGCGCCGTCTTGCTCTCCTCGGTGAAGTCGAAGATGCGGTGCTTGGCGGGCAGCGGTCCGGGCACGGGGGCCGGGAACGGATGCATGAGGCCGCCGAGGAAGACCTCCGCCAACTGCGCGACCGGGGCCCGCCAGGGGACGGCGGACTGCACGAGCCGCATCACGGGCACGGAGAGCGGGGAGACTGCGGCCAGATGCGCGGCAAGGCGGTACGCCTCCGGGGATGCCGCGTCACGGAAGTGCTGGATGCCGCGCACCTCGCGCCCCGGGGTGATCGGTGCGTGCCGCTGGGGCCGGGCGAGGAGCGGCAGTTCGACGGTGGTGCCCGGCGATGTGAGCAGCAGCGACCAGTCGCGCAGCGAATCCGCCGCCGGTTCGAGTACGGGAATGGGTACGCCGGAGAAGTCGGCGACGCCCGCGGGCAGTACGCGGTCGGTGATCTCCCACGACGTGTTGGCGCCGCCCGGTCTGCGGGTGGTGGCCTGCCAGCGGTCGGCCTGGATCCCGGAACCGTCCCAGAGCGCGGGCGGCAGGGTGTGCAGGACCGCCACGGGACCGCTGGTGGCCCAGTCGAGGAGGACGTCGTGCATGGTGCCGCGCCGCCAGGCGCCGCCGAGGCCGTCGCTGACGACCAGGACCAGCGTCTGCCCGGTCGGGTCGAGCAGCACGGTCGGCGCCATGGTGGAGGCGCCGGTCTCGAAGGGCCGCCCGTGCAGCACCGGGGCGTCGGGGCCACGGGTGTCGAGTCCCAGGACACGGATGGAGCGGAACGCGGCGAGGCGTTGCAGCGCCGTGCGCAGGTCGGCGGCGAGCCGGTGCCACAGCAGCATCGAGAGGCCGCCGTCGACGACGAGCGCCAGGTGCAGCCAGCGTTCGCGCGCCGGGCGCATGACCACATCGGGCAGCCTCGTCTCGGCAAGGGCCGCCGCGGTCGCCGCCTCGTCCAGTTCCTGACGCCATCTGCTGGGCCGTTTCCGCTTCAGCGGGCGCAGCGCGCGGCCGATGAGCAGTTCCTGGCGGAGCGCCTTGTCCTCGGGGACGCGCAGCGGAAGCGCCGGCTGTTCGTCGTCCGCCGGAAGCGGCACCGGGCGGTCGGGGACGAGCGGCGGCAGGGACGCGGCGTGCAGCTCCGGAGTGGTGAGATCGGGCAAGTCGTCGTCGGGCGTGCCCGGTTCGGGGACTTCGCCGTCGTCCTGGGCGGGCGCGGCGGGCTCGGCGGGGGACACGGCCGGGTGCCCCGGCCTCTGGCGTACAGCCCGCGCAAGGGGCAGCCCTTCGGGACCGTCGGCCAGGCGCTCGGCCAGCCACAGCACATCGAGGACCTCGTGCGCGTCGAGGTCCTGCCCCGCCGCCTTGAGGATCCGCAGCGCGGTGCCCAGGCTGTCGTCCCGGCGGTCCACGGTCAGAGGCTTCCGGTCAGCTGGTGGAGCACGGCGTCTAGGAGGCCTTCGGCGTCCAGGTCCACTCCCCCGGCCCGCAGGAACACCGCGTTGAGCAGTTGGTCCGTGGCGAGTTCGCCGGGCGCCCGGCGGCGCAGGAACGCCTGCAGCAGGTCGTCGACCTCCAGGAGCGCGCCGTCCCCGAGGTGTGCCGAGACGATGGCCCGCAGCCGGTCCTCGTCCGGCACCGGCAGATCGAGCCGGATGCAGCGGCGCAGGAAGGCGGGCGGGAAGTCGCGCTCCCCGTTGCTGGTGATGACGACCACGGGGAACTCGACGCACTGCACCCGGCCCTGAGCCACGGCGACCGTGCCGTGGTGGTCGGCCGTCAGCACGTCGACCGTCGCCATCTCCTCGGGCAGCCGGGCCAGTTCGGGTATCTCGAAGACGCCCTCCTCGAAGACGGTAAGGAGATCGTTGGGCAGATCGACGTCGCCCTTGTCCATCTCGTCGACGAGCAGTGCGCGGGGCGTGCCGCCCGGCGCCAGGGCCGTACCGAGAGGGCCGAGCCGGATGAAGGTCCCGATGGAGGGCTCGGTGTCACCGCGGTCGCGGCTGAGGGTGGTCTCCCGGAGGCGCCCGATCGCGTCGTACTGATAGAGCGCGTCCTGCACGCTCGAGCGGCTGTTGACCGGCCAGCGCAGCAGCTCGCCGAGGCTCAGTTCATGGGCGACGGCCCGCGCGAGCGAGGACTTGCCGGTGCCCGCGGGCCCGGTGACGAGCAGCGGCCTGCGCAGATGCAGTGCCGCGTTGACCACGTCGGCGTGCTCCTGGGCGATCAGATAGGGCAGCGGTGCGGTGGTGCCGTCCTGCGGGGTGAACCGGCGCCAGGGCGGGGCGGGCGGCATGGTGACGGGACGCGCGAGACCGTCACCGCGGAAGATCCGCCAGCTGCCGTTCGAGGGGGTGCTCATAAGCCCTCCCGGCTGCCGTTCATGGCCGTGCTCATAAGCCCTCCTGCGGCTCGGACAGATGCAGTTGCGGAACCGTGCGGTCGGGGTCGGCCCAGGCGAGGACCGGGCGTCCGGGGAAGGCGCGGGGCTGGTGCACGGTCTTGGCGCGGTAGGACCGCACGCCTTCGGGCAGTTCACGGGTGGTCACGCCGCTCATCCGCGCCACGGCATGCGACTCGCGCCCGAGGCCCCGGTCCCACACCACGATCGGGACGCCGACCGCCAGACACACCTGTACGACCTCGTCGCGCAGCCGCGGCGGCACGTCCACGGCCACCCGCACGGCGTCCACGCGGTCCATCAGCGTGCCGTAGATCTCGCGCAACCCCAGTGCCTCGTCGGCGAACAGGAGTGAGATGCCCGTGTCGAGCTGACGCCACCGGCGGCGCCAGTCAGGAAGGAAACGCTCGTTGCGGCGCAGGAGTTCCGGGCAGTTGACGACCAGGGGGTACTCCGCGCCGAGCACGCCCGGCACCAGGTCGTCGGGCCCGAAGCTCTCCCACTCGTCTATGGGGAGGTTCAGTCCCGCCCGGTCGACCAGCGCCTCGACGAGCGGTCTTCGGTCGCTCGGGGATGCCTGGTGCAGCGATTCGAGCACCCGAAGGAGTTCCCGCGCGGCCTTCGCGGCGCTGAAGGTGACCTCGCCGTCCGTCGAGACCTGGCGGGGGCCCGCGCCCTCGTCGCACCAGACGCGCAGCCGGTAGCGGTCCTCGCCGCTGCGGCTCACCTGCACCAACACCCGCAGTGGCGCGTCCTGTTCGGCCTGTGTCCTGGCCCAGTCCACCGCGTCGGAGCGGCGCTCGGCGAGGGCCGAGCGCGGGATGCCGAGCCGCTTGGCGACCCCGTCCGACCAGAGCCGCAGCCGTGCGCACTGCGCGGGCGGGCAGAGGGCCGCCAGGTACTCCATCACCCGCACCAGTGCCGGCACCCGCGGCCCTTCCCCCTCCGTACGGCTGTCGCCGCCGAGCCGCTCGAGATGATCGAGACAGCCGTCGGGCGAGTCGTCGCCGGGGAACGCGGCGGCCAGCGGCAGCGCGGCCCGCACCGCTTCCGGCAGCCGGGCCAGGGTCGCCGCGGGGATCGACTTCAGCGTCTGGTCAAGCTTGCGGTGCTCGTCGGGCGAGAGCAGCCGCGGCACCGGGGAGAACTGCCCGGCGTTCAGGAGTGGGCGGACAGCCGCGGGCTCCGGGCGCCGCAGCACCTCGGTGAGCGCGGCGAGCGCCCGCGGATCGGTGACCAGGAGCCGGGCGAACTCCTCGGGCGTGGGGGCCGATTCGCCACCCGGGTGACCGTGTCCGCACCGGCGCGCGACGGCCCTCGCGTGGTCCCCGCGCAGCACGGGAGAGGGCATGATGCCCTCGATGAGTTCGGTGAGCACCGGCAGCGCGGGATCGTCCGGATCGGCCTCGGCGCTCTCCAGAAGCTCCCCCGCGCCGGCACCGCGCAGCTCGGCCTCGATGCGCTGCCAGGGGATGCCCCAGCTGCGGCGCGAGACGTGCTGGGAACTGAAGGGCCGGGCCGCACCGGTGGCCGGATCGGCGGGCGGCATGATGTGGGCGACCACCAGGCCGACGGCGGCGTTGTCGGTGACCGACCAGAGCGGACCGCCGCTGAACGCGGGGCCGATGGCCATGCCGGTGGGTTCCCCGTCCACGTACCCGATCGACTCGTCGCACGTCTTGACCCGTACGTCGGCGAAGGAACTGCTCAGTCCGCTGCCGTGCCAGGCCCGCAGCGACTGTCCCGGAGCCATCGGCTGCCACATCGGCGCCGCGACGGACTCGTGGGGCACCGAGTCGAGGCGCAGCACCGCGAGGTCGCCGAGCCACTCGTGATCGTCCTTCTCCCGCACCTCGTCCGCACCGTCACGACGCCGCGGCGGGATCCAATAGGCCACCCTGGTCGCGTAGTTGACCGAGGCGGAAGGACCGCGCAGGGTCACATGAACCGTCTCGCGGCCGGGGTGCCGGGTGTCGAACAGGTGCCGCCCCAGCGCGTCATTGACGACATGGGCGCAGGTCAGCAGCCGGCCCGAGGTCAGCAGCACCCCGGCTCCCGCGGTCTTGACGTCGCGCGTGCGCAGCACCGAGACGACGCAGTGCCGCGGGTCGGCCGAGGGCGACCGCGCCTCGGTCAGGAACCAGCCCATCCGTCAGCCCGCTTGCGAGGGCCGCTGCCACGTCGCCGATACGGTGAGGTGGGCCTGCCCGCTGCCGCCGACGATGCCGAGCTTGAGGTCCTGCCCGACCTGCACGCCGAACGTCACATTCGCTTCCTGCGGGGGCCGTTCGGATTCCATCACCGCGTCGTGCACCTCGCGGATCAGCGGCCCCAGCGGGCGCAGGGTCGTCCGCAGCGCCTCGACGGCGAACGCGGCCACCGCGTCCCCGCCGCGCGCCACCGGAACGCTGTGCCCCATCCCGTCGGGCAGATCACCGTCCGCCTCGGAGCCGGGCGCCGGCGGCGTCGTCGTCTGCGCGGGGAACACCTCGAAGCGGATGGCGGTACCGTCGGCTAACTCGAGCTCAGTGAAGTTCGGCACCTTCACATTGTGCCGATCAATGCGGACGGCGTACCGGGTTCGGACGAAGCAGGCCGCTACGTCTTCGAACGAAGCAAGCCGCTGCGTCACGCGTCGCCGCGGCCCGGTGCCGTCGCCCAGGACGGCCGCCAGGCCGGCTCGGGGAGCGGCGTCAGGCTTCCGAAGTGGTTGATGATCGCCCGGAGTCCTGGGTGCGGATTGGCTCGCGGGAAGATGAGCGAGAGCGGGTACGCGAGCGTCGGGTTCACGACCGGGATGCGGCGCAGATCGTGGTTGGTCGGCCAGATGTAGCGGTCGCGCGAGCCCACGAACGTTGCCACGTCCGCGGAGTCAGCGAGGATGTCGAGGAGCACCTCGTTGCCGAAGTTCGGGCCCGCGGCGTCGATGCGGAGGTCGAAGTCGGTGGCGAGCTGATCGTAGAACTCCGCCCATTCGCTGCGCGGCGCGATGCCCGGCACCCAGATCCGGTGCTTGCGCAGCTGGGCCGGTGTCAGTGTGCGTGCAGAGGCGAGCGGGTGCCTCGGGCCGACGAGGAGTTCCAGCGGGGAGTCGAACGCGTGGATGATCTGCACGTCGCGCGGCAGGGTGGCCGGGTCGGTGACCGAGCGGAACGAGGCGTCGATGTCGCCTGCCTGGACGGCGGCGACCGCCATGCGGGGGTCATTGACCCTGAGGGTCACCACGTCGAGGTCGGTTTCGGGATGTGCCCGCCAGTAGTCGTGCAGGATGACGGCCTGCGCGGACCGCAGTCCGAGGACGTCGATCCGAAGGGCCCGCGAGCCCGGCCTGATCGCGGTGACGGCGCGATCGACTCCCGAGACGATGTTCCGGGCGTGCGGCAGGAAGGCCTGACCGTCGAGCGTCAGCTCGACCCCTCGGGTGGTCCTTGTGAACAACCGGACGTCGAGCTCGCGCTCAAGGGCCGCGATCCGCTTCGACACGGCCTGCTGTGTCACGCCGAGCTCGTCGGCCGCGTGCCGCAGCTGCCCAAGATCGGCCGCGCGGACGAACGATCGCACCGCCTCGGTATCCATGAAGCCAGCTTACGCATGCCCAACTGATGGTTGTGGCTGGTGCGGGGTCCGGTTGTTTGACCCAGGGGTGTTGTGGCCGATGTGATGCGATGACCCAAACATCGGTTGTCACGAGGGAGTCGCATGCGCGTGCGGTTGGGGCGCAGTTTCGGTTGGCTGTGGTCGGCGTACGCCGTCAGTACCTACGGCACGTGGATCGCCTTCGGCGCGTTCCCGCTGATCGCGGTGAGCGTGCTGCACGCGCCGGCGTTCGCCGTGTCGCTCCTGGAGGCGGCCGGGCTCGCCGTCGCGGCCGTGGTCGCGTTCTCGCTGGGGCCGTGGGTCGAGCACCGGGCCAAGCGTCCGGTGATGATCGCGATGGACCTGATCCGGTTCGCCGCGATGGCGAGTGTCCCGATCGCGTACGTCCTCGGCCTGCTCTCCTACGGCCAACTGCTCGCCGTGTCGGTCATCTCCGGGACGGCGGGCATCGCCTTCAGCGCCGCGTCCGGCGCGTATCTGAAGCATCTCGTCCGCGGCGATCAACTCCTGGTGGCGAACGGGAGGTTCGAGGGCACGAGCTGGGTGGCGACGGCGGCGGGCCCGCCCCTCGGCGGCGCACTCATCGGGCTGCTCGGCCCGGTCATCACCGTCATGGCCGACGCGCTCAGCTACCTGCTGTCGGCGCTCGGGGTCCTCCGCATCCGCGGCGGCGACGTCGCGGGCGGCCGCGAGGTCGTCCGGGGCGCCGACGTCGCGTCCGCGCCCCGCGACCGGCCCACCAGGCCGAGCGGAGCCGAGCTGCTCCTCGGCTGGCGTTTCATCCTCCACGACCGCGTACTGAGACGCCTGTTCGCCAATCAGATCCTGGTCGGCGGCCTGATCATGGCCACCGCCCCGCTCCTGTCCGTACTCCTCCTGGGCCAGTACCACTTCCCGCCCTGGCAGTACGGCCTCGCCTTCGGCATCCCGGCCCTCGGCGGCTTCGTGGGCGCCCGCCTCTCAGCGCGCCTCGTGACCCGCTACGGCCGACACCGGACCATGACCGTCTCCGGCTGGCTGCGATCGCTCTTCCCCCTCGGTCTCGCGTTCGTCCGCCCCGGCATCCCCGGACTCCTGACCGTGATCATCGTCGAGGGCCTCCTGATCACCTGCATGGGCATCTTCAATCCGATCTACGCGACAGAACGCCTCCAGCGGACTCCCGCGGATCTCACCGCCCAGATCCTCAGCACGTGGAGTGCCTGCGGCAAGCTCCTCCAGGCTGCCCTGATGGTGATCTGGGGCATCCTCGCCACACTCACCAGCCCACTCGCCGCGATCACGTTCTCGGGCGTACTCCTGCTGGCCACACCGCTTCTACTGCCCAGACGAATACATCTGTCCGCCCCTGGGCTCATAGAGCGGCACCCCACAGCCCATACTCACGGTCATGCGTAAGAGCATCGAGGACAGCAGGGACGGCGCAGCGGCGGCGGTGCGGCTCGCGGAGGGGGCGTCGCTGCGGAGCGTGGTGGCCGTCGCCGACTGCGGCGCCTGGCTCTGGCTGGACGCGGGGGCGCGGGAGGTGTCCTGGTACCAGGGGGTGCCCCTGCCGGACTGGGAGCGCACGGCCCCGCTGCACTCCGATCTGCGACAGCTCGGCGAGTCCGGCCTCGCGCTCGCCCTCTGCCACCGCGACGGCAGGATCCGCCAGGCTGCGATACGTCAGTCGCGGCCGTACCCCGACCTCCTGCCGCTGATCGCGATCCGCTGCGCCGACTGGGCGGCCCCCGTGCGCGAGCGCGCCGGCAAGCTCCTGCGCGAGGCGCTGACCCCGCAAACGGCCGCCGACCTCGCCCCACTGATCCTGCGACTCGGCCGCCGCGACCGGGGCGACTTCGGCATCGGCCTGCTCGCTGACGCACTGCGCCAGGCGAACCTCGAACAACTAGCCACCCTCTTCGGCCACCCCGACCGCCGCACCCGGCGCTTCGCCTACCGCCTTGCCGTCGAACACCGGCGCCTGACCGCAACCGAACTGGCCCGCGCGGCGGCGCGTGACGAGGACGCGGTGGTCCAGGACCTGTGCGCGACGGCGGCGCTCACGACCATGCAGGAGACGGACGCTGATGTCGAAGACCTGCTCGAACCGCTGCTGACCGCGCGTGCCCCGCGCGTCCGTTCGGCCGGTGTCACCGCGCTGCGCCGGGCGGGTCGGCCGGAGCGTGCCGAGCCCTTCCTCGGCGACCGTTCCGCGGTGGTGCGCGCCTGCGCCCGGTACGTCGTACGACAGTACGGAGGCAGCCCGACGGCCTGGTACCGGGAGCGGTGCGCGACGCCGGACGATCCGGCCCTCGCGCCCGGCGCAGTCATCGGCCTCGCCGAGTGCGGAGACCGCGGGGACGGCGCGCTGCTATGGCGGCTCCTCGTCCACCCGGCGCGTGGAGTGCGGGCTCAGGCCGTCGCGGGACTCCGGACCTTGGACCTCGCGGACACACGACGGCTGACCCCGCTGCTCGACGACCCCGCCCCCGGTGTCGTACGCGAGACAGCCGTCGCCCTGCTGCCGTCGGCGAAGCAACTCCCCGCCGACTGGCTCCTGGAACGCACCGGGCCCGAGTGGCCCCGGCACATCCGCGTGGCCGCGTTCCGGCTGCTCGCCGCGCACGGCGGGACCTCGGCGCGGCGGGCGGCAGCCGCACTCCTGGAGGACCCCGACCTGAAGCTGCGGACCTGGGCCCGGCATACCGCTCAACAGTCCCCCAAGGGCTCAGCAGCCCAGCGGGACGTCCGATAACCGAACCCACCTGCCCGACATCTGACCGGTTTCCTCTCTTGACGGCGAGTCACCCCACCCTCACCATCAGGCAACGCACTTCGCACCCCCTGCACTCCCGTACAGCTCCAACGCCCTGCGGCATCCGCATCGCAGGGCGTCTCGTACGTTCCGTCCCCTTCGCCGTTCGGAATTCGGAGCCCCACATGAGACTCTCCAGACCCTTCAGACCCGCCCTGCCCCGCGCCCTCAGACGCACCACCGCGGGCATCGCCACGCTCGCCGCCGCCGGACTGCTGGCCGTCACCGCCCCCTCGGCCCTGGCAGCCCCTTCCCCGACCATCGCGGCCCCGGACATCCCCCTCGCCAACGTCAAGGCGCACCTCACCCAGTTCCAGTCCATCGCCACGGCCAACGGCGGCAACCGCGCGCACGGCCGGCCCGGCTACAAGGCCTCCATCGACTACGCGAAGGCCAAGCTGGACGCGGCCGGATTCACCACCACCGTCCAGCAGTTCACGTCCAGCGGTGCCACCGGCTACAACCTCATCGCCGACTGGCCGGGCGGCGACCCGAACAAGGTCCTGATGGCGGGCGCCCACCTCGACAGCGTCACATCGGGCCCCGGCATCAACGACAACGGCTCGGGCTCGGCAGGCGTCCTGGAGACCGCACTGGCCGTCTCCCGCGCGCAGTTGGAGCCGACGCGGCACCTGCGGTTCGCCTGGTGGGGCGCGGAGGAGCTCGGCCTGATCGGGTCGAAGTACTACGTCAACAACCTCCCCTCCACCGAGCGTTCAAAGGTCAGCGGCTACCTCAACTTCGACATGATCGGCTCCCCCAACCCGGGCTACTTCGTCTACGACGACGACCCCACGATCGAGAAGACCTTCAAGGACTACTACGCGGGTCTGAACGTCCCCACGGAGATAGAGACCGAGGGCGACGGCCGCTCCGACCACGCCAGCTTCAAGAACGTAGGCATCCCGGTCGGCGGCCTCTTCACCGGCGCAAGCCGTACGAAGACCAGCGCCCAGGCCCAGAAGTGGGGCGGCACGGCGGGCCAGGCCTTCGACCGCTGCTACCACTCGTCCTGCGACACCACGGCGAACATCAACGACACGGCCCTCGACCGCAACAGCGACGCCATCGCCCACGCGGTCTGGACCCTCGGCACGGACACCCCCGTCCCGCCGGGCGACACGTACGAGAACACCACGGACGTCGCCATCCCCGACAACGGCGCCGCCGTGACCTCGACGGTGAACGTGACCGGCCGCACCGGCAACGCCCCCGCCACCCTCAAGGCGGCGGTCGACATCCGCCACACCTGGCGCGGCGACCTGGTCGTGGACCTGCTGGCCCCCGACGGCACGGCGTACCGCCTGAAGAACTCCAGCAGCAACGACTCGGCGGACAACATCATCGCGACGTACACGGTCGACGCGTCGAGCGAGGCGGCGAACGGCGCGTGGAAGCTGCGCGTGCAGGATGTGGCGGCGCAGGACACCGGCTACATCAACAGCTGGAAGCTGACGTTCTAGGCCGCTGGGCAGGGCAGGGCCGGGCAAGCCTGCCTGGCCCCGCCTTCTTCAAGCTCTGTCGGCGCCCCGCCGTCGGCGGAACACGAAGGCCGCGGCCACCCCGCCAAGCAGCCCGAAGAGATGGCCCTGCCAGCTGACGCCTGTGGTCGTCGGCAGCACGCCCCACAGGATCGAGCCGTAGACCGCGCCGACGATCAGCCCCACGATCACGTCGCCTGCGCGCCGGTCCACGAAACCGCGGGTCAGCAGATAGCCGAAGAGGCCGAAGACGACCCCGGACGCGCCCGCGGTGACGGAGTGTCCCGGAGCCGTGAGCCAGACGCCCACGCCGCTGACGAGGACGATCAGCGTGACGACGCCGAGGAACCGGCGGATGCCGGACACCGCGGCGAGGAATCCGAGCAGCAGCAACGGCACGCTGTTCGCCGCGAGATGGCCGAAGCCGAAGTGCACGAAGGCGGCGGGCACGATGTCCCGCAGCTCGCCCGCCTCGCGTGGGGTGATCCCGAAGGTGTCCAGTGCGTGGCCGCTCGCGGCGTCGACGGCCTCGAGCAGCCACAGCAGGAGCAGCCAGCACCCCATCAGGACGGCCGCACCTTTGACCCGCTCGCCGCGCGATGCCGGTACGGGGAGATTCACGCCGTACGCCATGGGAACCTCCTGGCTTCCCTTGTGTACGGCTCAACGCCCAGCGGCTCCGCCCCGTTCCCGCCCTGCGGACGGGCACGGAGTCACCCCGGATCAGCCCTCGTCCGGCGCCAGCCTCAACGAGATCGAGTTGATGCAGTACCGCTGGTCCGTCGGGGTCGCATACCCCTCGCCCTCGAATACGTGCCCGAGGTGCGACCCGCACCGCGCGCACCGCACCTCCGTGCGGACCATGCCGTGCGAGGAGTCCTGGAGGAGCTCCACCGCGTCCGTGTCCTTGGGGTCGAAGAAGCTCGGCCAGCCGCAGTGCGACTCGAACTTCTCCGCCGACGTGAACAGCTCCGCGCCGCACGCCCGGCAGGAGTAGACGCCCTTCGTCTTGGTGTCGGTGTACTCACCGACGAAGGCCGGTTCCGTGCCGGCCTGGCGCAGTACCGCGTACTCCGAAGGGGTCAGCTCCGCGCGCCACTGCTCGTCCGGCTTCTCGATGTCGTACGACATGACACTGAACCCCTTGTCTCGGCTACTTCGACAGCTCGGCCAGGATCTGCGGGCCGAGGTCGGTGACGTCGCCCGCTCCCATGGTGAGAACGAGGTCGCCGGGCCTCGTCATTCCCGCGACGACCGTCACGGCCTCCGTCTTGTCGTGGACGGGACGGACGTCGGCGCCCGCGGCGACGGCAGCGTCGATGATCAGGTCGCTGGTGACGCCGGGGATCGGGTCCTCGCGGGCCGGGTAGATGTCGAGGACCACGGAGGCGTCGGCGAGGGCCAGGGCCTGGCCCATCTCCGTGCCCAGCTCCTGGGTGCGGGAGAAGAGGTGGGGCTGGAAGAGGACCAGGAGGCGCGAGTCGCCCGCGGAGGCGCGCATCGCCTCCAGGTCCGCGGTCATCTCCGTGGGGTGGTGCGCGTACGAGTCGATGACCTGGACGCCCGCCGCCTCGCCCTTGAGCTGGAGGCGGCGCTTGACGCCGGTGTAGGAGGCGATGGCCGATGCCAGGTTGTGCGCCGGGATGCCGAGGGCGATGCCTGCGGCGAGCGCGGCCACCGCGTTGTGCGCGTAGTGCCGGCCGGGGACCGAGACCGTGAAGGTCAGGAACTTGCCGCCGAGGACGACCGTGACCTCGCTGGTCAGGCCGCGTGCGGTGACCTTGTGGATGCGCAGGTCGGCCGTCTCGGACTCGCCGTACGTGACGATCTTGAGGTCCGAGTGGTCGCGTCGCAGGCGTGCGGTCAGCTCCACCGCGCCGGGCTGGTCCGCGGCGATCACCAGGGTGCCGCCGGGGACGATCTTGCCCGCGAAGGTCTCGAAGGATTCGTAGATCTCGTCCATCGACGCGTAGTTCGCGTGGTGGTCGAGCTCCACGTTCAGGACGATGGCGACGTCGGGCGCGTACTTGTGGAAGCTGCGGTCGCTCTCGTCCGCCTCGGCGACGAAGATCTCGCCCTCGCCGTGCAGCGCGTTCGACCCGGGGGTGTCCAGGTCTCCGCCGATCGCGTAGGAGGGGTTCAGGCCAAGGGTGGAGAGGGTGACCGCCAGCATCGAGGTCGTGGTCGTCTTGCCGTGTGTGCCCGCCACCGCGATCGGGCGCAGGCCCTCCATCAGGGACGCGAGGGCGTCCGAGCGGTGGACGACCGGAATGCCGAGCTCTGTGGCGCGCGCCAGCTCCGGGTTGTCGGCGCGGATCGCGGAGGAGACGACCACACAGGTGGCGTCGGAGGCGAGGTGCGCCGCGTCGTGGCCGATGTGGACCGTGGCGCCCAGGGTCCGCAGGGCCTCGGCCGTGGCGGACTCCCGCGCGTCGCTGCCCGCCACCTTGGCGCCGCGCTGGGCGAGGATCTTGGCGATGCCCGACATTCCGGCGCCGCCGATGCCGATGAAGTGCGGTCGGTCCATGGCGGTGGGCAGGCCGGGTGCCATACGTGTGTCTCCCCAGGGGTCCAAGAATTACGGCAGATAGCTGACAGCAGATGAGCAGGGCCCAGACTATTGCCTCGGACCCGCCCCGAGCACACCCGCGCCCCGCTCCCCGGCGGCCGCCCCCGCCCGAGCCGCCTCAGTCCGCCGCGTGCGAGAACAGCTTCAGGACCGGTACGCCGACCTTGTGCCGGGCCCGCGATGCCCAGTCCCGGTGGAAGAACTCCTCCACGTAGTGCGGGTCGGTCAGGACGATGACCTCGTCGGCGTCCGCGTCGTCGACCAGTTCCTTGAGCGCGTCGAGGGGGTGGTCCTCGATGAGCCGCCCGGTCGCCTCGCAGCCCGCGGCGCGCAGCGCCGTGAGCGAGACCTGCAGTGCCTGCTCCGCCGGGCCCGTCGCATCCTGCCCCTCGGGGACGTCCCCCTCCTTCGCCGCTTCGTCGATCTCCCCGAGCGCCACGTCGTCGATGGCCCGCAGCAAGCGGTCCGCCTGATCGCCGCGGGGCTGGAGCAGCACGTGGAAAGTGACCGGCTCGTCGCCGTGCAAGGTGGTGACGAACTCCACGTCGGCGGAGGTCAGGGCCTTCTCGATCATCAGTACGCTTGTGAACACGACAGGCGCCCTTCTCATCCGTGGGCTGCCGAGAGTCTGTCTCGACAGGCCCCTGCGGAAACCATCCTGCCCCGTGGCCGCACGGGGTCTGCGACTTTTAGTGTGCCCAACGGAAGCGAAACGGAACGGCATATTCCGCTGATTGTCAGGTTCGACGGTATCGGGTGAAGAGGAACCCGGCCTCCTCCAGGACCGACGCCAGCTCGAAACGTTCCGGCACCGCCATCGAAGGGCCTCCGGCGATGCGCTGGGCGTCCCCCGCGGCGACCATCGGGGACACCGTCAGGCAGAGCTCGTCCAGCGCCCCCGCCGCCACGAACTGGCCGAGCAGCCTGGGCCCGCCCTCGGTCAGCAGCCGGGTGAGGCCGCGCTCGGCCAGGGCGCGTACGACCCGCCGGGGCTCGGCCCCCGCGCCCTCCCCCGCGGTCACCACCACGGCGCC
This sequence comes from Streptomyces sp. NPDC059037, assembly GCF_042740015.1. NCBI lineage: Bacteria > Bacillati > Actinomycetota > Actinomycetes > Kitasatosporales > Streptomycetaceae > Streptomyces > Streptomyces sp. NPDC059037. The sequence goes on along the minus strand of NZ_JBHYIG010000004.1, from coordinate 3,146 downwards.
CGCCTTCTGCGCCGCCGCGATCCGCTCGGCGGGTGCCGCGGCGCCGGTCACCACGAGCGTGGGCACCAGTGGCTCGGCGAAAAGCGGAAGGGTGAAGTCCAGGTCGAGGCTCGCGGTGACGATCGCGATCGCGGGCGCCACCGCCTGTCCGGCAGCGGCCCGGCGCCCGGCGAAGGCCTCACGCGCGCGTGCCGGGCGGTAACCCTCCTGGCGGACCGTTTCGGCACCGACGACCACGGCGTCCGCGATCCCCCGCAGGGTCCCGAAGACCCGCATGTCCGTGGCGCTGGAGATGGGCTGCGAGCGGCCGTCGTGCTGGGCGGCCCCGTCGAGCGTGGACACCATGTTGGCGCGCAGCCAGGCGGCATGGCCGGTGGGGTACGCGTAGGCATCGGCCAGCTCCCCCAGCCCCCACTCTCGTACCGCTGTTTCGTCTGTCTGGTCGGTCACAGGGAACAGGCGTCGCATGTCCAGCAGTCTTACACGGCCCTTAGAGTTAGGAACCGTGTCGTCCTCCACCGCAGCCCCCGGGCAGAGCCCCATAGCCGAAGCGGCTCCCCTGTCCCTGTGCGCCCGCGAGCCTCGTGTCCCCGCCGACCGTCTGGTCGCCGAGATGGTGCCGCCGCCGCGCTTCGACTCCGTCCGCTTCGATACGTACATCCCGGACCCGAACCAGCCGAGCCAGACCGAAGCCGTGCAGGTCCTCGGCGGCTTCGCGGCCGGGCTCGGTGGGGCGCACGCTTCTGGAGCGGGCAAGAAGCGCTGGTTCCAGAAGAAGGCCGCGGCGCCCACGGGCCCGCGCGGCGTCTATCTGGACGGTGGCTATGGAGTGGGCAAGACCCACCTGCTCGCCTCCCTCTGGCACGCGACGCCCGCCGCTCCCGAGCAGAAGGCGTTCGGCACCTTCGTCGAGCTGACGAACCTGGTGGGCGCGCTCGGCTTCCAGCAGACGGTGCGCACGCTCAGCGGGCACCGGCTGCTCTGCATCGACGAGTTCGAGCTCGACGACCCGGGCGACACGGTTCTGGTGTCCTCGCTGCTCGCCAAGCTCGTCGAGCAGGGCGTCGCACTCGCCGCGACCTCGAACACGCTGCCGGGCAAGCTCGGCGAGGGCCGGTTCGCGGCCGCGGACTTCCTGCGCGAGATCCAGGGCCTGTCCGCCCACTTCAAGGCGCTGCGCATCGACGGCGACGACTACCGCCACCGGGGTCTGCCCGAGGCCCCGGCCCCGTACTCCGAAGAGCAGGTCACCAAGGCCGCGTACGCGACCGAAGGTGCGAGCCTGGACGACTTCCCGCACCTCCTGGACCATCTGGCCCGCGTGCACCCCAGCCGCTACGGCGCGCTCACCGACGACCTGAAGGCCGTCTGCCTGACCGATGTGACGCCGGTCCCCGACCAGTCGACCGCGCTGCGCCTTGTGGTGCTCGCCGACCGGCTGTACGACAGGGAGGTGCCCGTACTGGCGTCCGGTGTCCCCTTCGACAAGCTGTTCGGCGAGGACATGCTGAACGGCGGCTACCGGAAGAAGTACTTCCGGGCCATCTCGCGGCTCACGGCGCTCGCCCGTGACGCGAAGGGACTCGTGGAGTCGTAGCGACGCGCTGAGACTCGTGGCTACGCGCGTGGTTCCCGCACACCAGGGCGCGTGGTACACACATCCGGTCATGTTCCTGTCCGCCAGCAGGAGGTCGACCCAATGTCCACGACACGACGTGAAGTGCTTGCCCGTACCGGTGCGGTGGGTGCGGGAATCGCCTTCACCGGCGCGCTCTCGGAACTCTTCGCGGGGAGCGCGGCCGCCCAGGGCAAGGGCGGGTACGGGCCACTTGTGCCCGACCCCGCCGGTCTGCTCGATCTGCCCAAGGGGTTCCGCTACAAGGTCCTCTCCCGCGAGGGCGGCGAACTGCCGTCCGGCGAGGGCAAGGTGCCGAGCAACTTCGACGGCATGGACGCGTTCCGCGGCAAACGCGGCGGCGTCCATCTCGTCCGCAATCACGAGAACCGCCACAACGGCAAGACCCCGGTGCCCACGGTCGAGGGGCTCACCTACGACCCGATGGGCAAGGGCGGCTGTACCGTGCTCTCGCTCGACGCCCGGAACAACGTGATCGGCGAGCGCGTCGGGATCGCCGGCACCGCCGTCAACTGCGCGGGCGGGCCCACGCCTTGGGGCACCTGGCTGACCTGCGAGGAGACCGAGGACAAGGCCGGCACGAACGGCTACACCAAGGACCACGGCTTCATCTTCGAGGTCGACCCCGTCGACCCGCGCCGCAGCGGGGCCGTGCCGCTCACCGCGATGGGCCGCTTCCAGCACGAGGCGATCGCGGTCGACCCGAAGCGCGGCATCGTCTACGAGACCGAGGACGCCTTCCAGAAGCCCTTCGGCCTCTTCTACCGCTTCCTGCCCAACAAGCCGGAGGGCGGCCGGGGTTCACTGCGCGCGGGCGGCAAGCTGCAGGCGATGCGGGTGCCGGGCGTCCCGGATCTGTCCGCCGTCCAGGAGACCGGCGCGAGCTTCGACGGCATCGAGTGGGTCGACGTCCCGGACCCGCTGGCCGCCCAAACCCCCATCCGGCTCCAGGACTTCGGCCCCAAGGGCATCACGCACGCGCAGAAGCTGGAGGGCTGCTACTGGGGCGGTTCGAGCGTCTACTTCGTCTCCTCCTTCGCGCACAGCGCGGAGGGTTCGGCGGCCGACCACTTCGGTCAGGTCTGGCGCTACGACCCGTCCAGGCGCCGCCTCACCCTGGTGATCGTCTTCGGCCCGGACACCGACATCCAGCTGCCCGGCGAGTCCCCCGACAACATCTGCCTCGCGCCCAGCGGCGGCCTGATGGTGTGCGAGGACGGCGGTGGCGTCCAGCATGTGTACGGCCTGACCCGGCACGGCGAGGTCTACGCGATGGCCCGCGGCCGCCAGAACATCGGCACGCCCGATGAGCCGGAGTGGGGCGAGTTCGCGGGCGTCTCGTTCTCGCCGGACCACGACACGATGTACGTGAACTGCTACAACCCCGGCACGACGTTCGCCGTGACAGGGCCCTGGCACCACTAGTCCAGGCACAGGTCCGGGGCCCCCCCCAGGACCACGGGGGACGCGCCCGCCGCCCCGGCGGGCTGGGGTCGCTCTCCCCGCGTGA
>NZ_JBHYIG010000003.1:85499-97244 GCF_042740015.1 Streptomyces sp. NPDC059037 | reverse complement strand
GTGGGTGGGTTAGCGGAGGAACGCTGCCGGGACGCCCGCGTCCACGGGTATGTGGAGGCCCGTGGTGTGGGAGAGATCCCCTGCGGTCAGGGCGTAGACCGCGTTGGCCACGTGCTCCGGGAGTACCTCCCGCTTGAGGAGGGTGCGTTGGGCGTAGAACTCGCCCAGGTTTTCCTCCGGGACTCCGTAGACCGCCGCGCGCTTCGCGCCCCAGCCGCCCGCGAAGATTCCTGAGCCGCGGACCACGCCGTCCGGGTTGATGCCGTTGACCCGGACGCCATCGGGGCCCAACTCGGCGGCCAGTAGGCGTACTTGGTGGGCCTGGTCCGCCTTTGTCGCGGAGTACGCGATGTTGTTGGGGCCCGCGAACACCGCGTTCTTCGAGGCGATGTAGATGATGTCGCCGCCCAACTGCTGGTTCCGCATGATGCGGGCCGCCTCGCGGGAGACCAGGAACGAACCGCGGGCCATGATGTCGTGCTGCAGGTCCCAGTCGTGGGTGGTGGTCTCCAGGAGTGGCTTGGAGATGGAGATGCCCGCGTTGTTGACCACCAGGTCGACTCCGCCGTACGCGAGCACGGCGGCCTGGAACGCCGCCGCGATCTGTGCTTCGGACGTCACGTCGGTCGGGACGGCGACCGCCTTGTCGGGGCCGCCCAACTCGGCCGCCACCTGCGTCGCATTGGCCTCGTCCAGATCGGCCACTACTACGCAGGCGCCCTCTGCCACCAGGCGGTGCGCGATCGCTTTGCCGATGCCGCTGCCCGCGCCGGTCACCAGGGCCACGCGGGTATCCAGCGGCCTGGGCTTCGGCAGGCGTTGGAGCTTGGCCTCCTCCAGGGGCCAGTACTCGATGCGGAACTTCTCCGACTCGGGGATGGGGGCGTACGTCGACACCGCCTCGGCGCCCCGCATCACGTTGATCGCGTTGATGTAGAACTCGGATGCCACGCGTGCCGTCTGCTTGTCCTTGCCGAAGCTGAACATGCCGACACCGGGGACGAGGACGATCGCCGGGTCCGCCCCGCGCATGGCGGGGGAGTCCGGGGCGGCGTGCCGTGCGTAGTAGCTCGCGTACTCCTCGCGGTAGGCGGTGTGCAGCTCTCGCAGGCGGGTGATCGTCTCGTCCAGCGGTGTGGCCGGCGGGACGTCGAGGAGCAGGGGCCTGATCTTGGTGCGCAGGAAGTGGTCGGGGCAGGAGGTGCCGAGGGCCGCGAGGCGGGGGTGCTCGGTGCTCGACAGGAAGTCGAGGACCACGTCCGCATCCGTGAAGTGGCCGATCTGCGGATGGTCCTGGGAGGCCAGTGCGCGGATGTACGGGGCCAGTTCCGCCGCGCGGCGGTGGCGCTCGGGGGTGGACAGCGGGGTGAACTCGGCGCGTGCGGGGCCGAACGGGTCGGTCTTGCCGCGCTCGGTGAGGAACGCCTCGGCGGTACGGATGATGTGCAGTGAATTGCGCTCGCACTCCTCGGCCGTGTCGCCCCAGGCCGTGATGCCGTGGCCGCCCAGGACGCAGCCGATCGCCCCAGGGTTCGCCGTCTTCACCTCGGCGATGTCCAGGCCGAGTTGGAAGCCGGGGCGGCGCCAGGGGACCCAGGCCACCGTGTCGCCGAAGCATTCGGCGGTCAGCTTCTCGCCGTCCGCCGAGCAGGCCAGGGCGATGCCCGAATCGGGGTGCAGATGGTCCACGTGCGCCGCGTCCACCAGAGCGTGCATCGCCGTGTCGATGGACGGTGCCGCGCCGCCCTTGCCGTGCAGGCAGTAGTCGAAGGCCGTGACCATGTCGTCTTCGCGGTCCACGCCCTCGTACACATCCTTGAGTGCGTGCAGCCGGTCGAGGCGCAGGACCGCGAGGCCGTCCTCGGTGAGAGTGCCGAGGTCGCCGCCCGAGCCCTTGACCCACATCAGTCCGGTCTCCGCGCCCGAGACCGGGTCGAGGGCCGTGCCCTTCGCCGACGTGTTGCCGCCCGCGTAATTGGTGTTGCGCGGGTCGGCGCCCAAGCGGTGCGCGCGGTCGAGCAGTTCCTTGATCTGCGTGTGCTGTGTCATGTCGCTCATGCCCCCCATCCGGCCTGCTCGCCGCCGACCCGGTCCTTGACGATCTGCTCCTGCCAGCCTGACCGGTGATACGCCCCGATGGGATCCGGGTCGAGCCCCGAGTCCTCCCTGACTTCTGCCAGTAGGGGTCGGACGTCGGTGTTGAACGCGTCCATCAGCGCCGCGTTGGCCGCGAGTACATCGCCGGTCCGCTGGGCCTCGGCCAGCGCGTCGGCGTCCACGAGCAGGGCCTTGGCCGTGGCCTCCTGCACGTTCATCACCGAGCGGATGATCGCCGGGATCTTGGCCTCGATGTTGTGACACTGGTCGAGCATGAACGCGATGTCCCCGGTGAGGCCTCCGCCGCGGACCACCTCGTACATGATCCGGAAGAGCTGGAAGGGGTCGGCGGCGCCCGCCATCAGGTCGTCGTCCGCGTAGAAGCGCGAGTTGAAGTCGAAGCCGCCGAGGCGGTCCTCGCGCAGCAGCGTCGCGACGATGAACTCGATGTTCGTGCCGGGGGCGTGATGGCCGGTGTCGACGACGACCTGAGCCTTCGGGCCGAGCTTGAGGCAGTGGGCGTACGCCGTGCCCCAGTCGGGGATGTCCGTCGCGTAGAAGGCCGGCTCGAAGAACTTGTACTCGACGAGCATGCGCTGGTCGTCGCCGAGGCGCTCGTACACGGTGCGCAGGGCTTCGGAAAGCCGGTCCTGGCGGGTGCGGATGTCGTCCTGGCCCGGGTAGTTGGTGCCGTCGGAGAACCACAGCTTCAGGTCGCGTGAACCCGTCGTGTCCATGATGTCCACGCATTCGATGAGGTGGTCGAGCGCCTTGCGCCGGACTGCCGGGTCAGGGTTGGTGACCGAGCCGAGTTTGTAGTCGTCGTCCTGGAAGACGTTGGCATTGATCGCGCCCAGCGTCAGGCCGCGCTCGGCGGCGTAGGCGGTGAGCGCCGTGTAGTCGTCGACCTTGTCCCAAGGGATGTGCAGGGCCACCCGGGGGGCCACGCCCGTGTGGGCGTGAACCCGGGCGGCGTCGTCGATCTTCTCCCGGGTGGTGCGGGGGACGCCTGGCTGCGCGAAGACCTTGAAGCGCGTGCCGGAGTTGCCGTACGCCCAGGACGGGGTCTCCAGGGACTGGGTGGTGAGTGCCGATTTCACGGCGTCCTTGCTGGTTCCGGCGGTCATCGCGCAGCCTTCCGAAAGAGCGGTCGAGGTGGGTCAGTTGGAGAATCGGTGCGTGCCGGAGGCCACGGTGAAGACGGCGCAGCCGTCCTCCATCCGCAGGAACTCCGCCGATCCGTGGGCCACTTGGGCCGCCTTGTCGGCGGGCACCCACACCTCCGCCGTGGTGTTGGCGGGGAGGGTGAGCGTGAGCCGGAATCCTTCGGAGTCCGTCTTCCAGCGGGTGGTCACCGGGCCGTAGAGCGCGTCGAAACGGCCCTCCGCCTCGGTCACGCCGCCGCCCGGGCGCGGGCGGACGAGGACCTTGCGGAATCCCGGGTCGGCCGGTGCGATGCCCGTGACGTTCGCGTACATCCACTCGCCCACCGAGCCGTAGGCATAGTGGTTGAAGGAGTTCATGCCCGCGTCCTGGAAGCTGCCGTCCGGCTTGATGGAGTCCCAGCGCTCCCACATCGTGGTGGCGCCCTTGTCGATCTGGTAGCCCCAGCTCGGGAAGGAGCGCTGGACGAGGAGCCGGTAGGCGACGTCCGTGTGGCCGGTCGCGGTGAGCACGGGCAGCAGGCGCGGAGTGCCGAGGAAGCCCGTCGAAAGGTGCCACTCCTTGGACTTGATGAGTTCCACCAGGCGGGCGGCGGCCGGCGCGCGGTCGGCCTCGGGCAGCAGGTCCATGGAGAGGGCCAGGACGTACGCCGTCTGCGTGTCGCCCTTCACCCGGCCGCCGCCCGTCACGTACGCCGCGCGGAAGGCGTCCCGGACGCCGCCGAACAGCTTCTTGTACGGCGCGGGATCCTTGCCCAGGGTCTCGGCCACCCGCGCGACCAGGTCCGCGCTGTGCGCGAAGTAGGCCGTGCCGATGACGTCCTTGGGGGTCTCGTCCTGGATGTTGAGCCAGTCGCCGTAGCCCTCGGCGGGGCGCAGATAGCCGGTGCTGTGCTTCTCCAGGTAGTCGAGCCACTTCAGCATCGAGGACCAGGACTGCTCCAGGACGCGCTGGTCCCCGTAGGCCTGGTACAGCGCCCAGGGGACGGTCACCCCGGCGTCGCCCCAGCCGGCCACGCCCTTGCCGAGCGAGCCGATGTTCGGCGCCACATCGGGGAAGGCGCCGTCGTCGGGCTGCCCGTCGCGCAGGTCGTCGAGCCACTTGGTGAGGAAGCGGGCCGACTCCATCGTGTAGGCGGCCGTCGGCGCGAAGACGTTGATGTCGCCGGTCCAGCCGAGCCGTTCGTCGCGCGCCGGGGTGTCGGTGGGGATGGACAGGAAGTTGCCGCGCTGACCCCAAGTGATGTTGCTGTGCAACTGGTTGAGCATGGGGACGTTCGTCTTGAAGTCCATCGTGAACGGCGCCGACGTGTGGATCACGCGGCCCACGATCGCGTCGCGCGGCGGTGTCCCCGGGAAGCCGGTCACTTCTACGTAGCGGAAGCCATGGAAGGTGAAGCGCGGCTCGTAGGTCTCCTTGCCGTCGCCCTTGAGCGTGTAGGTGTCCGTGGCCCGGGCGCTCCGCAGATTGGTGGTGTAGATCGTGCCGTCGGGGTCGAGGACCTCCGCGTGGCGCAGCCGGACCTTCGTACCGGCCTTCCCGGAGACGGTGAGGCGGACCGCACCGACCATGTTCTGACCGAGGTCGAAGACGAACACGCCGGGCTTCGGCTCGCTCACCTTCCGGGCGGATATCTCGCTCTCCACGCGCGCGTGCCCGTCGATCTGGGCCACGACGGCGGCCTTGACCTGGTCGACGGCGTCGGCCGCGACCCAGTCCGCGTCGTCGAAGCCCGCACGCGTCCAGCCAGCTGTCTCCAGGCGGGCGTCGTAGTCCTCGCCCGACAGCAGGTCGGCGGCGGTCACCGGTCCTGTGGCGGCGCGCCAGTCGGTGCCGGAGAGCACACGGTCGGTCGAGCCGTCGGTGTACGTGACCTCCAACTGGGCCAGGAACGCCGGTCGTTCGCCGTACTGATGCGGACCGAACATGCCGACGTTCCCCGCGTACCAGCCGACCGCGACCGTCACGCCGAACGCGTTGGCGCCGGACGTGAGCTGCTCGGTCACGTCGTACGTCTGGTACTGGACCCGCTTGTTGTAGTCGGTCCAGCCGGGCGCCAGGCGGTCGTCGCCGACGCGCTCGCCGTTCAGCCAGGCGTCGTAGAGGCCGAGGGCCGTGGAGTACAGCCGGGCCCGCGCGACGGTCTTGCCCGCGCGGAGCCGGAACTCGTGGCGCAGCTGGGCGGCCGGGGCGTGGCTGGGGACGACCTTCCCCCAGGGGCCCGAGCCCCACGCGGCGATGACCTTCGCCGCCTGCCAGGAGCCGTCGTCGTATCCGGCGGACTGCCAGTCCCCGGTGGGCTCCTTTTCGGTGCTCTTCCAGGTGCCGTCGGTGGTCAGGACGCGCACGCCGTCGGCGGTCGTCAGTTCGAGCACGCCGAGCAGACCGGCGGGCCCCGTCGTGGCGTTGGTGGCGGAGGCGGCGATGACCGAGGCGCCGGTCTTCAGATGGGCGGTCACGTCGACGAGCGCGGGGCGGCGCCAGTTGTCGGCGGCGCTGTCCGCCTCGGCGTGCGCCACGCGCGTGCCGTTGACGTACGCCGTGTAGCCGTCGTCGGCGGTCATGACGAGCCGCGCGCGGGTGACCCCTTCGGGGATGTCGACCTTGCCGCGGAACCAACGGGTGGCCGCCGGCGCACTGCTCGCGGGATCGCCCTCGGGGAACCAGATCCATGACGCCTTGTCCAGGGCGGGCGCCCCGATGAGTGAGGCGGGCGCCCCGATCCACCGGGCCGACCAGTCAGACGCCGTGGGGAGTCCGGTCTCCCACCAGGAGGGCTCGCTCCAGTCGGATGCCTTGCCCGCGGTGTCCCAGACCCGCACCGACCAGTGGTAGCGCGTACGGGCCTTGAGTACGGGGCCCGCGTAGGGGACCAGGACCGAATCGCCCGACGTCACCTTGCCGCTGTCCCAGACGTCGGGGTCGGCGAGGCGGCCGGGGGAGGTGGCCACCCGCACCTGGTAGGCGCTCTGCGCCTGGCCCTCTTCCTCGGATGCCAGCGGCCAACTCAGCCTGGGGCGCGGTACATCGAGGCCGAGCGGATGTCTCACGTACTCGACGGTCGGTCTGGTCACGCGTAGGGACCGGCCCCCCGCGGTGGGGGCCGCGTGGGCCGTCGGAACGGCCCCGGCGGCCACCGCCGTTCCCAGGGCGGCCGTGGCGGTGGTGCTGAGCAGTCGTCTTCTGCTGATCACAACTCGACTCCGTAACGACGTAACGACTCGACGATGAATCGTTTCACGCAAGGTGAAGCTAGGGAGGGCGATGTGCCCTGTCAAGAGGTCTTGAGGGATCCGCCGGTGCCAGGCCGAGCTGGACGAGGATTTTCAAGTCACGCCCATTGACGCCGTAGTTGGCGCGGGTTTAGCTTCCCTGAAAATTGATTGAAACCTTTCACGCCGGGTGTCCGGCGTGTGACTCCCGGCGTCCGCTGCCCGGCGCCCCCTCCCGATGCCACAGCCCTTCGTGACCGATCGGTGCTACCTATGAGAGAGCCCCCCGTCCTGGCCGTGCAGGGCCTGAGCAAGTCCTTCGGGGCCGTTCGCGCCCTGCACGACGTCTCCCTTGAGCTGTACGCCGGAGAGGCGCACGCCCTGGCGGGCGAGAACGGCGCCGGGAAATCCACCCTCATCAAGACCCTCGCCGGGGTCCACCGGCCGGACGCGGGAGGGCTTTCGCTCGACGGCCGCCCGGTCGTCTTCCACGGCTCCGGCGACGCCCGGGACGCGGGCGTCGCCGTCATCTACCAGGAGCCGACGCTGTTCCCCGACCTGTCCGTCGCGGAGAACATCTTCATGGGGCGCCAGCCCCGCCGCTCGCTCGGCCGCGTGGACCACAAGGCGGTGCACGCCGCGGCCGGGGCGCTCTTAAATCGCCTCGCGGTGGACCTCGACCCCGAACAGCCCGCGCGCGGCCTGTCCATCGCCGACCAGCAGATCGTCGAGATCGCCAAAGCGCTCTCCTTCGACGCCCGGGTCCTCATCATGGACGAGCCGACCGCGGCGCTCACCGGCAGCGAAGTGGCCCGTCTCTTCGGCGTCGTCCGCGCGCTGCGCGAACAGGGCGCGGCGGTCCTGTTCATCTCGCACCGCATCGAGGAGATCTTCGAGCTGTGCCAGCGCGTCACCACGCTGCGGGACGGCGCCCTGATCACCAGTGAGCCCCTCGACGGCCTGACCGAGGACGATCTCGTACGCCGCATGGTGGGCCGCGACCTCGACGAGCTCTACCCGAAGCAGGACACACAGGTGGGTGAAGTCGCCCTCACCGTCCGCCGGCTGACCCGCGAGGGCGTCTTCACGGATGTGTCGTTCGACGTGCGGCGCGGCGAGATCGTCGGCCTCGCCGGGCTCGTCGGAGCCGGGCGCAGTGAGGTCGCGCGGGCGGTGTTCGGCGTCGACCGGTGGGACGCAGGGACCGTCGAGGTGCAGGGGCGGGCGCTGGTCAACGGCGCTCCCAGCACCGCCATGGCGGCCGGACTCGCGCTCGTCCCCGAGGACCGGCGCGCCCAGGGCCTGGTGATGGACATGTCGATCGAGCGCAACATCGGGCTCACCGGACTGCGTACGACGGTGCGCGCCGGCCTCATGGACCGCGGCGCCGAGCGCAGCCGCTCGCTCGACTGGGCGGTGCGACTTCAAGTGAAGTACGCGCGGATCGCCGACGCGGTGGGCACCCTCTCCGGCGGCAACCAGCAGAAGGTCGTCCTCGCCAAGTGGCTGGCCACCCGCCCCCAGGTGCTCATCGTCGACGAACCGACCCGCGGCATCGATGTCGGCACCAAGGCCGAAGTGCACCGTTTGCTTTCCGAACTCGCTGCCGACGGCGTCGCGGTCCTGATGATCTCCTCCGACCTGCCGGAGATCCTCGGCATGGCCGACCGGGTCCTCGTCATGCACGAAGGGCGGCTCACCGCGGAGATCCCGCGCGCGCGGGCGACCGAGGAGTCCGTGATGGCGGCGGCCACCGGGAGGGCGGCATGAGCGCGACCACCCAGAGCCCCGCACCCGCGGTGGACCCGGAGAAGGCCGCCGCGACCCGCCTCGTGGACCGCGTCTTCAAGATGCGCGAACTGGCCATCCTGCTCGTCTTCCTGGTGATGATCGGCATCACCCAGGCGGGCAACAGCGAGTTCCTCTCCGAACAGGGCATCAAGGACCTGCTCCTCAACGCGACCATCCTCGTCCTCGTCGCGACGGGACAGGCGCTGGTCGTCATCACCCGCAACGTCGACCTGTCGGTCGGCTCGACGCTCGGGATCAGCGCCTTCGCCGCCGGCAACCACCTCCAGGGCGGCGGCAACCCGACCGTCGCGATCCTCCTCGCCGTCGCGCTGGGCGTCGGCTGCGGCCTGCTCAACGGCGCGCTCGTCAGCCTCGGCCAGGTGCCCGCGCTCGTCGTGACCCTCGGCACGCTCTACGTCATCCGGGGCATCGACTCGATCTGGGTCGGCTCCCGGCAGATCACCGCGGCCGACCTGCCCGGCGGATACATCGACTTCGGCTCCGGCGGGATCTCGGCCGTGCCCTACCTGGCACTCATCGCGCTCGTCGTCCTGATCGGCGTCGCGTACTACCTGCGGCACTTCGGCGGCGGGCGCGAGCTGTACGCCCTGGGCTCCAACCCCGAGGCCGCGCGCCTCGCCGGCATTCCGGTGCGCAAGCGGATCCTCGCCGCCTACACCGCCTGCGGGGCGCTCGCCGGACTCGCGGGCGCGCTCTACCTGGCCCGCTTCGGCAACGTCGACTCCGCCACCGGCAACGGCTATGAACTCACCGTCGTCAGCGCCGTCGTGGTCGGCGGCGTCGTCTTCACCGGCGGCTCAGGCAGCGTCTACGGAGCGGCACTCGGCGCCCTGCTGCTGACCTCCATCAACAGCGTGCTCCCGGCGCTCGGCGTCAGCTCCGTGTGGGTGCTCGCCATCAACGGCGTGCTGCTGGTCCTCGCCATCGCCGTCGACCGGATCGTCGCTCTGCGCGTCGCCAAGGCCCTGAAGAAGAGGGCCGCATCCAACAGAAGGACGGGCCGCCATGGCTGACTCCACCCGGCTCACGCTCACGCGCGCCGTCCGCTGGGACACCGTCGTCGGCGCTCTCCTTGTCGTACTCCTCCTGATGTCGTTCTCCTTTGTCGACGGTTTCGGCAACGCCCTCAACCTGTCGTTCCTCATCGGCAATACGCTGCCCATCGCGCTGATAGCCCTCCCGATGACGCTCCTCGTGGTCTCCGGAGAGATCGATCTTTCGGTGGCCTCAACGGCAGGGCTCTCCGGAGCGGTGATGGGCGCCCTGTGGAACGCGGGCATGGCCATCGAGACGATCATTCCGCTGGTCCTCGTCATCGGAGTCGTCTGCGGACTGATCAACGGCCTCCTGGTGACCCGGCTCGGACTGCCCTCGCTCGCCGTCACCATTGGCACGATGGCCGCCTACCGGGGCATCGCGCAGATCGTGCTCGGCTCGGACGCCGTCACCGACTTCCCCGCGCAGTACCTGGACTTCGCGGCCGGACGCGTCGGCGAGACCTTCCTGCCGTACGCCTTCCTGCCCTTCCTCGCGCTCCTCGCGATCGCCGTGGTCGCCCTGCACGCCACCCCCTTCGGGCGCTCCCTGTTCGCGATCGGCGCCAACGAGGAGGCCGCGCGCTTCGCCGGGGTGCGTGTGAAGCGGCACAAGCTGTGGCTGTTCGTCGCGACCGGATTCATGGCCGCCCTCACCGGCGTCTTCTGGGCGCTGCACTACGCGAGCGCCCGCTACGACAACGCCACCGGGCTCGAACTGTCCGTCGTCGCCGCCGTGCTGCTCGGCGGCATCGACTTCGACGGCGGCAAGGGAACCCTCGGCGGCGCGATCGCGGGCGTCTTCCTGCTCGGCGCGCTGCAGAACGCGATGAGCCTGCTCAACGTCTCCGCACAGTCGCAGATCGTCGTCACCGGCGTGCTGCTCGTCGTGTCCGTGCTCGGGCCGCGTGTGGCCCGGCAGATCGCCGTCGCCAGGGCGGGCCGCCGCGCCCCCGCCCCCGCCCGCTGACCCCCTCGTACCGCAGACAAGTCCGAAAGGGACCAACGATGCTCTCTCCCCGCCGGTCCGCCCTCACCCGCGCCTGCGTGACCCTCGTCGCCGTCACCTCGCTCGCCCTCACCGCCACCGCCTGCGGAGGCACCACCAAGGAGTCGTCGAAGAACGACGACGCGGCCAAGGCATCGAACGCGAAGGCCGACCCGAACGCGGCCACCAAGAAGGGCCTGACCGTCGCCTTCCTGCCCAAGCAGGTCAACAATCCCTACTTCACGGTCGCCGACAAGGGCGGCGAGAAGGCGCTCGAGGAACTCGGGTCGACGTACAAGGAGACAGGGCCCAACAGCGCGACCGACACCAGCGGGCAGGTCAGTTACGTCAACACGCTCACCCAGCAGCAGGTCGACGCGATGGCCGTCTCCGCGCAGGACCCCGGCGCCCTGTGCACCGCCCTCAAGCAGGCCATGAAGAACGGCATCAAGGTCGTCACCTACGACTCGGACACCAACGCCGGCTGCCGTGACGTGTTCGTCTCGCAGGCCAGTGCCGAGGCTCTCGGCCGCAGCCAGGTGCAGCTGCTCGGCAAGCAGCTCGGCTACAAGGGCGACATCGCGATCCTCTCCGCCGCCCAGACCGCGACGAACCAGAACACCTGGATCGGCTTCATGAAGGACGAGCTGAAGAAGCCCAGGTACAAGAACATGAAGCTGGTCAAGACGGCCTACGGCAACGACGACGCCCAGCAGTCCTTCCAGTAGACCCAGGGCCTGCTCCAGGAGCACCCGAAGCTGGCGGGGATCATCTCCCCGACGACGGTCGGCATCAAGGCTGCCGCCCAGTACCTCTCGGGGTCGAAGTACAAGGGCAAGGTGCTCCTCACCGGCCTCGGCACGCCCAACGACATGCGCAAGTACGTGAAGAACGGCACCGTGGAGGGCTTCGAACTGTGGGACCCCGCCAAGCTCGGCGCGCTCGCCGCGCACACCGCCGTGGCCCTGCAGTCCGGGCAGATCACCGGCAAGAAGGGCGAGTCGTTCAAGGCGGGCGACCTCGGCAGCTTCACCATCGGTGACAAGGGAGTGGTCGATCTCGGCGAACCGACCGTCTTCGACAAGAAGAACATCGACCAGTACAAATTCTGAGGGGATCGCACGAGGCGGTGCACAAGGCGCCGCAAGAGCAAGGGAACAAGGGGACGCATGGTCGGCATCAAAGACGTGGCGAAGCATGCCGGGGTGTCGGTGGGCACCGTGTCGAACGTGATCAACCGCCCGGACATGGTCTCCGAAGAGACCCGCCACCGGGTGCAGTCCGTCATCGACCGGCTCGGCTACGTCCGCAGCGAGTCCGCGCGGCAGCTGCGCGCGGGCCAGAGCCGCATCATGGCGCTGCTCGTGCTCGACATGGGCAACCCCTTCTTCGTGGACGTGGGGGGGGGGGGCGGGCCGGGCCCCCGCGCCCCCCGGCG
>NZ_JBHYIG010000003.1:74866-85489 GCF_042740015.1 Streptomyces sp. NPDC059037 | reverse complement strand
GAACGGGGTGCTTCGTCACAGTTGAGCACACCCGTGCCGGGAGCGATCAAGGGGGCATCAGGCTGACGCGGTCAGCGGGGCGCGCGACGCCGGGCTCCGCGTGATGATGTGCAACAGCGGACAGAGCCCCTCCGAAGAGGCCGAATATCTGGCGCTCTTCGCCGAACAGCGGGTGCGCGGCGTCCTGCTGACCCCGGCGGACGCCACGGGCCGCAACATCGAGGCGTTCCGCCGGCACGCCATCCCCTTCGTCCTCGTCGACCGCGTCGCCGAGGGAGCCACCGAGTGTTCCGTCTCGGTGGACGACGTACAGGGCGGGGCGCTCGCGGTGCGCCATCTCCTCGACACCGGGCACCGCAGCGTCGCGTACGTGAGCGGTCCCGCGGGGCTCAACCAGGTCAAGGACCGCCGGGAGGGGGCGCTGCAGGCGCTCGCCGAGGCGGGCCTGGCGGCATCGGCGCTGCGGGAACTGCCCACCGAGCGCCTCGACGTGGCGGCGGGACGCGACGCGGGCGCCCGCCTCCTCGGGCTCGCCGAGCGGCCGACCGCCGTGTTCTGCGCCAACGACCTGCTGGCCCTCGGGGTGCTCCAGTCGATGTACGCCGCCGGGGTGCGCGTCCCCGAGGACATCGCCATCGTCGGCTACGACGACATCGAGTTCGCGGCCGCGGCGGTCGTCCCGCTCACCTCGGTGCGCCAGCCCGCCGTCACGATGGGCACCATGGCCGCGGAACTCCTCCTGGAGGAGACCGAGTCGGAGGCCCCGCAGCGGCACGAGCACCGGCGCGTGGTGCTCCAGCCCGAGCTCGTGGTGCGGCGCTCCAGCCTCGCGCCCCGCTGACCGCGTCAGCCTGATGCCCCCTTGATCGCTCCCGGCACGGGTGTGCTCAACTGTGACGAAGCACCCCGTTCCATGCGTCGCCCAGGAGCCCCCTTGACCGCCAGCGCCCCCTACCGCCAGCCCGGCGTCGTCCTCACCGACCACCGCTTCTCCCTGCCGCTCGACCACGACGACCCGGCGGGCGAGCGCATCGACGTCTCTGCGCGGGAGGTCGTGGCCGGCGCCCACGCTGGCGGGAACCTGCCCTGGCTGTTGTATCTGCAGGGCGGTCCGGGATGCGGCGCCAACCGCTTCGTGGGCAAGGAGGCCTGGCTCGGCCGGGCCCTGCGGGACTACCGCGTGCTGCTCCTGGACCAGCGCGGCACGGGCAGCTCCACACCCGCCAACCACCAGACGCTCCCGCTGCGCGGCGGCCCCCGTGAACAGGTGGACTATCTCGCCCACTTCCGCGCCGACTCCATCGTCCGCGACTGCGAACTGATCCGGCGCGAGCTCACCGGCGGCGCCCCCTGGACCGTACTCGGCCAGAGCTTCGGCGGCTTCTGCACCACCCACTACCTCTCGGCGGCCCCCGAGGGCCTGGACACCGCGATCATCACCGGTGGCCTGCCGACGCTCGACGGGCACGCCGACGACGTCTACCGCGCCGCCTACCCGCGCATGGAGCGCAAGACCGCGGCGCACTACGCCCGTTACCCGCAGGACGTCGAACGAGTCCGCCACATCGCGGCCTACGTGGCGGAACACGAGCCGGTGCTGACCGGCGGCTACCGCCTGACCGTCGAGGCGTTCCAGTCCCTCGGCATGCTCCTCGGCACGGGCGACGGCAGCCACCGTCTGCACTACCTGGTGGAAGACGCCTTCGTACGGACGCCGTCCGGGCCCGCGCTCTCCGACGCGTTCCAGGAAGCCGTGCAGGCCGCCCTCTCGCTCCGGAGCAACCCGCTCTTCGCCCTCATGCACGAGACGATCTACGGGCAGGGCGACCGGCCAACCGACTGGTCCGCGCAGCGGGTACGCGGCGAGTTCCCGCAGTTCGACCCGGCCAAGGCGCTCAACGGGGATGCTCCGCTGCTCTTCACCGGAGAGGCCATCCAGCGCTGGCAGTTCGACTGCGACCCGGCCCTGAGGCCGCTGCGCGAGACCGCCGACCTCCTTGCCGCACGCACCGACTGGGCACCCCTGTACGACACGGCGCGCCTCGCCGCCAACGAGGTGCCGGCCGCCGCCGCGATCTACCACGACGACATGTACGTCGACACCGAGCACTCCCTGCGCACCGCACGCGCCATCCGCGGCCTGCGCACCTGGGTCACCGACGAGTACGAGCACGACGGTCTGCGGGTGGGCGCACCGCGCGTCCTCGACCGGCTGCTCGCGCTGGCCCGCGGCGAGGCCTGACGGCTCCTCGGCCGCGGCCCCGCGGAGCTAGGCTGCGGCCATGACAGAGCCGTTGAACGACCAGCTCACCCCCATGCCCGAAGACTGGCAGCGCGCACTCGCCGTCGTCGCCCACCCCGACGACCTGGAGTACGGCTGCTCGGCGGCGATCGCCGGATGGACCGACGGCGGGCGCGAGGTCGCCTACCTCCTCGCCAGCCGCGGCGAGGCCGGCATCGACACGCTCGACCCCGCCACCTGCGGGCCGCTGCGCGAGCGGGAGCAGCGGGCGAGCGCCGCCGTGGTCGGTGTGTCGACCGTGGAGTTCCTCGACCACAAGGACGGAGTGATCGAGTACGGGACGGCGCTGCGCCGCGACATCGCCGCCGCGATCCGCAGGCACCGGCCCGAGCTCGTCATCACGCTCAACCACCGCGACACCTGGGGCGGCGTCGCCTGGAACACCCCCGACCACGTCGCCGTCGGCCGCGCCACCCTCGACGCGGCGTCGGACGCGGGCAACCGCTGGATCTTCCCCGAGCTGATCGAGGAGGACGGCCTCGAACCCTGGAACGGCGTGCGCTGGGTCGCCGTCGCCGGTTCCTCGTCACCCACGCACGCGGCGGACGCGACGGCGGGACTCGAGCGCTCGGTGCAGTCCCTCCTCGAACACCGCACGTACATCGAGGTGTTGACGCAGGACGACCCCGAGAAGTACTGCCGCGAATTCCTCACCGGCAACGCGCAGCGGACGGCTGCGCGCTTCGGCGGAAGGCCCGCCGTGTCCTTCGAGGTCTTCAGCCGCTGAGTTCCCGCCGGTACGCTGCGTCTCTGACGGTACGTCAGAATCGCGGGCGGAGGGCTGGTCTCTGATGATCGACACCATCGGCACGGACATTCCGGAGGGCGAGGAACGCCTGCGCCTGGAAGTCGAGGACGGGCTCGGCATCCTCACCCTCTGCCATCCGGCCAAGCTCAACGCGTGGAGCTGGGAATCCACCCGCCAGCTCGGCATCTTCGCCGACCGGATCCGCTTCGACGACTCGATCAGGGTGGTGCTGCTGCGGGCGGAGGGGCGGGCGTTCTGCGCGGGGATCGACGTCACGTCGCTCAACGGATTCGGTGCGATCGACGGCCGCTCGGGTTCCGAGCGCACCCGCAACTACTACGAAGGGCTGCGCTGGGTCCACGAGCGCTTCCGTACGTTCGCCCGCCTGCCGCAGCCCGTCGTCGCCGCCGTGCAGGGCTACTGCCTGGGCTTCGGCTTCGAGCTCGCGCTGATGGCGGACGTCCGGATCGCCGCCGACGACGCGGTGTTCGCGCTGCCCGAGGCGCAGATCGGCGTCGCGGTCGACGCGGGCGGCGATCTGCGGATCGCGCGGGACGCGGGCGCGGGCTGGGCCAAGCTGCTCTCGCTCACCGGCCGCCGCATCGACGCCGCCACGGCCGAACGGCTCCGCCTCCTCCAACTGGTGGTGCCCGGCGACGAGTTGGCGAAGTCGTCCCGCGACGTCGCCGCGGAGATCGCCGCCAACGCCCCGCTCGCGGTGCAGGGCATCAAGCGGGGCATCGACGCCTACGCGGACGCGGGTATGGACGCCGCCCTCGACCGGGTGGCGATGAACGCGGCGATCACGCTCACGTCGGAGGACTCGCGAGCGGGGTACGCGGCGCGGGCGGGGCGGCGGGCGGCGGAGTTCGAGGGGAAGTGATGCCGGCGGCCGCCGGCTGGTGGGGCCGCAGCCGTCGCTCGTGGATGCCGGTGGCCACCACTGTGACCGATGGGTGCCTATGTTCCCCGCGACGCAACCGTCACACCCGCCGAAAGCCGCCGCCGTCCTTGCTCCGAAAGCCGCCGCCGTCCTTGCTCCGAAAGCCGGCGTCATGCCTCCGCGGAAGGCTGACGCGATCCCGGCGGGCCCTTGCGCCATCGCGGCGGACACCTGTGTCATTGCGGCCGACGCCGACGTCATCGCGGCGGACACCCGCGTCATCGCGGCAGGCACCGCCGTCATCCGCTCCACCACAGCCGTCACCCCGGCAGCGCCACCCTCACCCCTCGAAGGCCCCCCGCCCCATCTGCTCCCGCACCGTCTCCACCCGCGGACTCACCAGGCCGCGCCGCTGCCAGTTCGCGCCGTCGACCACCAGGGTGTGGCCGGTGATGAAGCGGGCGTAGGGCGAGGCGAGGAACGTCGCCGCCCAGCCCAGCTCGCGTGGTGCGCCCACGCGGAGAGCGGGCTGACGGGCGGCCTTGTCCCGGGCCCGGTCCAGGTTGCCGCGGATGTCGTCGGTCATGTCCTCGTGCGGCATCAGGCCCGGCACCAGGCCGTTGACCTGGATGCCGTACGGCCCCCATTCCACCGCCAGGGTCTCGACCAGGCTCCGTACGCCCGCCTTGGCCGCCGCGCTGTGTGCGAAACCGGGCCCGCCCGTCCACGCGTACGACGCCCCGATGGCGATGACCGAACCGGGCGTGCCCGCCGCGAGATGGCGGCGGGCGAACTCGCGTGTCATGAAGAACGTCCCGGTCAGCGTGATGTCCACGACCGAGCGCCAGGCGTTCGGTGACATGTCCTCGGCGGGCACGGGGAAGTTCGCCGCCGCGTTGTTGACCAGCACGTCCGGCAGTCCGTACGCCTCCTGCGCGGCATCGAAGGTCGCCGCGACGCGGTCCGGGTCGCGGATGTCGCAGGGCACGGCCGTCACCCGGCCGCCGAGGCCCGCGAGTTCGTCCCGTGCCGCCTTCAGACGGTCCTCCTTGCGGCTCGCGATGACCAGATCCGCGCCGAGCCGCGCGAACTCCGCCGCGATCGCCTTGCCGAGCCCCGTCCCGCCACCGGTGACCAGGACGACCGCCCCGTCGTAGGTGCCGTCGGGCAAGGCGCTCACGCCCGGCGGGGGAGGCGCGGGAAGTCCGGGCGGCGGCGCGCCAGTCTCGTCCGTCATGGGCGCATCGATACCGCCTTCCGCCTCAAAGCTCCATGGGTGAAGGGCAATTGACGTACGACCGTCGGGGGATCAGCGCAGACCGTGGCGGTCGGCGCCCAGCACGCGTTCGGAGACCTCGGCCTCCATTTCCGGCGAGAAGGCACCCGCGCGGCGCCGTGCCGCGGCCGCTTCGATGTCCGCGAGCACGAGCTCGTAGTTGATCATTACGCCGGCCTGGTAGCCCGCGGCCGCCGCCTGGATCACCTGGACCTTCGGGCCTGACGCGTTGCCCACGGCCCAGACACCGGGGACGCTCGTGCGGCCTGTCGGGTCGACGGCCGGGTAGGGGCCGACCGGCGTGTCCTGCATCTCGGCGCCGAGCTCGTTCAGCAGACCGTGCCTCGGCACCGGCTTCGCGTCGACGAACAGCGCCGAGCACGGGAACACCCGGCCGCTCGCGAGCCGCACCCCCACCAGGCGGTCGCCCTCGATCTCAAGCCCGGCCACCTCGCCATCGACCACCGTGACGCCGGCCGCGGCCAGCTTCTCCCAGTCCTCGTCGGGCAGCTCCCGCACGGTGTGCAGGAAGAGCGTCACGTCCTTCGACCACTGGGTGACCAGGAGCGCCTGGTGGATCCCGGACACCTCCGAAGCGATCACTCCGAAGGGCTTGTCCCGCACCTCCCAGCCGTGGCAGTACGGGCAGTGCAGCACGTCACGGCCCCAGCGCTCGGCGACACCGGGCAGCTCGGGCAGCTCGTCGACGAGGCCCGTGGCGACGACGATCCGCCGGGCGTGCACCGACCCGCCGCCCGCCAGCGTGACGTCGAACTCCCCGGCGCCGTCCGGCAGCACGGCCGTCACACGGTCATCGGCCACGTCCACGTCGTACGCCGCAAGCTCCCGCCGCCCCTCGGCGAGGAACTCGGCGGGCGGCATGCCGTCCCGCGACAGATAGCCCTGCATGTGCGCGGCGGGCGCGTTGCGCGGTTCGCCCGCGTCGACGACGAGGACGCGCCGCCGCGACCGGCCGAGCACGAGCCCCGCGCTCAGCCCGGCCGCACCACCGCCGACGACGACCACGTCGTACGAGGCGCCGGTGCTGCCGTTGGTGCTGGTGCCGTTCACGTTCCTGGTGTCCTGGGTCATGGTGACCACCTCCACGGAGACCGTCGCACCGACGGCGCGGGATTGACAAAGAACTTTGCCGATACTGCAATGGATTTATGGCGAAGAAGATCGAAGAGGGTGCGGCGACGGCTGCCGCGGAGAGCGATGACGACGACGCGACTCTGGACGGAGTGCTCGCCGAAGTCGGCCCGCGCCTGCGGCGCGTCCGCAAGGAGCGCGGCGCCACCCTGGCCGCCCTCTCGCAGTCCACCGGCATCTCCGTGAGCACGCTCTCGCGACTGGAGTCCGGCCGGCGCAAGCCCAGCCTGGAGCTGCTGCTGCCCATCGCCCGCGCCCACCAGGTCCCCCTGGACGAGCTGGTCGGCGCCCCGCCCGTCGGCGACCCCAGGGTGCGGGCCAAGCCGATCGTCCGGCACGGCCGCACGATGGTGCCGCTGACCCGGCAGCCCGGCGGCCTCCAGGCGTACAAGGTGGTCGAGCCCGCCCGCTCCGTACAGCCCGATCCGCAGACCCACGAGGGGTACGAGTGGCTGTACGTCCTCTCGGGAAAGCTGCGTCTCGTGCTCGCCGATCACGACGTGGTCCTCACGGCGGGCGAGGCCGCCGAGTTCGACACCCGCCTGCCGCACTGGTTCGGTTCGACGGGCGAGGGCCCCGCCGAATTCCTCAGCCTGTTCGGGCCGCAGGGGGAGCGGATGCACGTCAGGGCGCGCCCCGCCCAGCGGCGGCCCAAGGGCGCCTGACAGGACCTTCCCCTGCCTGCAAGCGACCGCTTAGTATGCGGTGGAGCCCGGTCTACGAAAGCCCCGTGGAGGCCCCGCATGCAGGCATGGCAAGTGCACCAGAACGGCGAGCCGAGCGCGGTGATGCGCCTCGAAGACGTGGACCGCCCGGTGCCGGGCGACGGACAGCTGCTCCTGAAGGTCCGCGCCGCCAACATCAACTTCCCCGACGCCCTGCTCTGCCGGGGGCAGTACCAGATCACGCCCCCGCTGCCGTTCACACCCGGCGTGGAGATCTGCGGCGAGACCGAGGACGGGCGCCGCGTGATCGCCAACCCCGCGCTGCCGTACGGGGGTTTCGCCGAGTACGCGATCGCCGACGCGGCCGCCGTGCTGCCCGCGCCCGACGCGCTGGACGACGCGGAGGCCGCCGCCCTGCACATCGGCTACCAAACCGGCTGGTTCGGCCTGCACCGCCGCGCGCACCTCCAGGAGGGCGAGACGCTCCTGGTGCACGCGGCCGCCGGCGGCGTCGGCAGCGCGGCCGTCCAGCTCGGCAAGGCGGCGGGCGCCAAGGTCATCGGCGTCGTGGGCGGCGCCGCGAAGGCCGAGGTCGCGCGGGAGCTCGGCTGCGACGTCGTGATCGACCGGCGTACGGAGAACGTCATCGGCGCCGTGAAGGAGGCCACCGGCGGCCGTGGCGCCGACGTCGTCTACGACCCCGTCGGCGGCGACGCGTACACCCAGTCGGCGAAGTGTGTCGCCTTCGAGGGGCGGATCATCGTCGTCGGCTTCGCGAGCGGCGTCATTCCGACGCCCGCGCTCAACCACGCCCTGGTGAAGAACTACTCGGTGCTCGGCCTGCACTGGGGCCTCTACAACGCCAAGGACCCGCGGGCGATTCTGCGCTGCCACGTGGAGCTCACCCAGCTCGCGGCCAAGGGCGCGATCAAGCCCTTCATCAGCGAGCGGGTGCCGCTCGGTGAGGCAGCGGCCGCCGTCCAGCGCGTCGCCGACGGCATCACCACGGGCCGCGTGGCCGTGGTCCCCGAGGGAGCCGCCGCATGACCGACGCCGCCGAACTGCGCCGCCGCACCCAGGAGTTCCTCGCCGCCAACCCGCCCGCTTCGACGGACCGCGCCGACTTCCTCAAGGCCCGCTTCGACGCCGGACTCGCCTGGGTGCACTATCCGGAGGGGCTCGGCGGCCTCGGCGCGGCACGTGCCCTGCAGGCCGTCGTCGACGCCGAGTTGGAGGCCGCGGGCGCGCCCGACAACGATCCGCGCCGTATCGGCATCGGCCTCGGCATGGCGGCGCCCACCATCCTCGCCTTCGGCACCGACGAGCAGAAGCGGCGTTTCCTGCGGCCGCTGTGGATCGGCGACGAGGTGTGGTGCCAGCTCTTCAGCGAGCCGGGCGCCGGATCCGACCTCGCCGCGCTCGGCACCCGCGCGGTCCGGGACGGCGACAGCTGGGTCGTCGACGGGCAGAAGGTGTGGACGTCCGGCGCGCACGCCGCCCGCTGGGCCATCCTCATCGCCCGCACCGACCCGGAGGTGCCCAAGCACCGCGGCATCACGTACTTCGTCTGCGACATGACCGACCCGGGCGTCGAGGTGCGGCCGCTGCGCCAGATCACCGGCGAGGCCGAGTTCAACGAGGTCTTCCTCACCGGCGTACGCATCCAGGACGCACACCGTCTCGGGGAGGTCGGCGACGGCTGGAAGGTCGCGCAGACCACCCTGATGAATGAGCGCGTGTCCATCGGAGGGTCGCGCATCCCGCGCGAGGGCGGCCTGATCGCCCCCGTCGCCGCGACCTGGCGCGAGCGCCCCGAACTGCGCACGCACGACCTGCACCAGCGCCTGCTCAAGCTGTGGGTGGAGGCGGAAGTCGCCCGGCTCACCGGTGAGCGGCTGCGCCAGCAGCTCGTCGCGGGGCAACCGGGGCCCGAGGGCTCAGGACTGAAGCTCGGATTCGCCCGCCTCAACCAGGAGATCAGCGGCCTGGAGGTGGAACTCCTGGGCGAGGAAGGCCTGTTGTACGAGGACTGGACGATGCGGCGGCCCGAGAAGGTCGACTTCGCGGGGCGTGACGCGGGCTACCGCTATCTGCGCGCCAAGGGCAACAGCATCGAGGGCGGAACCAGCGAGGTGCTGCTCAACATCGTCGCCGAGCGCGTCCTCGGCCTGCCGTCCGAACCGCGCACCGACAAGGACGTCGCCTGGAAGGACCTCGCGCGATGACTGATCTGCTCTACTCCGAAGAGGAAGAGGCGCTGCGTTCGGCCGTGCGCGGCCTGCTCGCGGACCACTGCGACGCGGCCGCCGTCATCGCCCGCTGCGAGACCGACCAGCCGCACGACCGCGAACTGTGGAAGGCGCTCACCGACGGCATGGGCCTGGCAGGCCTGCTCGTGCCCGAGGAACTGGGCGGCCAGGGTGCCACCCACCGCGAAGCGGCCGTCGTCCTGGAGGAGTTGGGCCGCGCGGTGGCGCCCGTGCCCTATCTCACCAGTGCCGTCGTCGCGACCGAGGCGCTCCTCGTCTGCGACGGGGGCGCGGCGGCCGAACTGCTCACGGCGCTGGCGTCGGGACGCACGGTCGGCGTGCTCGCCGTGCCGCTCTCCGCGGCCCCCGGCCAGACCTTCACGGACGTACGCGAAGAGGGCGGCGCCCTGCACGGCCGCGTCACGGGCGTCGCCGACGCGGCCGCGGCCGATGTGCTGCTCGTGCCGACGGCCGCCGGGCTCTTCGCGGTCGACGTCGCACAGGACGGCGTGACCGTCACCGCGCAGACCTCCCTCGACCCCACCCGTCCGCTCGCCACGGTGACATGTGCTGCGGCACGCGCGCGTGCCCTCACCTCCGACACCGACCTTGCGGTACGCATGGGTCTGCGCGCCGGGGCCGGGCTGCTCGCCTCCGAGCAACTGGGCCTCGCCGAATGGTGCTTGACGGAGACAGTGCGCCACACGAAGGAACGGCACCAGTTCAACCGGCCCGTCGGCTCGTTCCAGGCACTGAAGCACCGGCTCGCCCAGGTGTGGCTGGAGGTCGTCAACACCCGCGCAGCCGCCCGGCACGCCGCCGACGCCCTGGCCACCGGCAGCGACGAACCCAACCTCGCCTCCGCCCTCGCCCAGGCCTATGCCGCTCCCGTCGCGGTCCACGCCGCCGAGGAGGCGCTCCAGCTGCACGGCGGTATCGGCATGACATGGGAGCACCCGCTCCACCTCTACCTGAAGCGGGCCAAGGCCGACTCGATCGCCTTCGGCACGGCGGGCAGGCACCGCGATGAACTGGCGGAGCTGCTCGACCTCCAGGCGCCCTGACCGACGTAGATCCCAATGTGCATACCCCACAGCAGTATTCGATGTAGCCCGCACGCACCGCGTGCGGGCTGCGCGTTTTACGTCTCCATTACGTGAGGCATAATTGCGACCTGTTCGCAATAACTGTTGATCTTCAGTAGGGGTGTGGAGCATGAGGGCCCGATCGATACGGGGCACGGGCGCGGTGGGGGGGGGCGCCGCGCGGGGGGGGGGCGCCCCCGCCCCGTGGGGGGCCGGGGCCGGCGCGAGGGCCGGCGCCCCCCACGCCCCCCCCGCCGGCGGCG
>NZ_JBHYIG010000003.1:68084-74856 GCF_042740015.1 Streptomyces sp. NPDC059037 | reverse complement strand
TTTGTGGTGGGTCTTTTTTTTTTTTTTTATTCGCCTGGGGGCCCTTTTTTTTGGGGGGGCGGGGGGGGGGGGGGGGCCCCCCCGCGGGGGCGCCCCCCCCCTCGGCCTGTTCGGCGCCGGGCGACGGCGAGAGCGCCGGCGCCGCCAAGGACTCCGCGGTCGTCGGCATCGCGTACGAGCCGGAGACCCTCAGTCCGCTCCTGGGCTACGGCAAGGACGGCAACTCCAAGATCTTCGACGGCCTGCTCACACACGACGCCGACATGAAGCTCAAGCCCGCGCTCGCCGCGCAGCTGCCCGAGGTCGCCGACGACGGCAAGACCTACACGTACAAGCTGCGCGAGGGCGTCGAGTTCAGCGACGGCAAGCCCTTCACGTCCAAGGACGTCGTCTTCACCTACGAGACGATCCTCGACAAGAAGACCAACAACGCCGCCAAGACCGAGCTGGACGCCGTCAAGAGCGTCGAGGCGAAGGGCGACGACACGGTCGTCTTCCACCTCAAGTACCCCTACGCGCCGTTCGCCGAGCGCACCGTCCTGCCCATCGCGCCCGAGCACATTGCCGGCAAGCAGGACGTGAACACGGGGAAGTTCACCACCGATCCGGTCGGCACGGGCCCGTACAAGCTGGTGAAGTGGTCCAAGGGCGAGAAGCTCACCTTCAAGGCCAACCCCGGCTACTGGGGCGGCGCCCCGAAGGTCAAGAACTTCACCATGGCGATCATCAAGGACGACGACATCCGGGCCACCCGGCTCGACGCCGGTGAGCTCGACGGCGCGATCCTGCCGCCCAACCTGGCGAAGAAGTACGAGAACGACGGCAACAAGAAGACGTACGCCGCCAAGACCTTCGACTACCGCGTGGTGACCCTGCCCACCGGCAACAAGGTCGCGGGCGACACCGACATCCGGCGCGCGCTCGACACCGGCGTCGACCGCAAGGCGATGGTCGACTCCATCCTGGACGGCGCGGGCAAGGAGGCCTACGGGCCCGTCCCGACCGACAGCCCCTGGTTCACCAAGGGCACCGAGCGGAAGTTCGACGCCGCGAAGGCCAAGAAGATCCTCGACGACGCGGGCTGGAAGCCGGGCGATGACGGCATCCGTGAGAAGGACGGCGTCCAGGCGAAGTTCCCGCTCTGGTACCTCTCCGGCGACAAGCTCCGCCAGGACCACGCGCTCGCCTACGCGTCCGACGCCAAGAAGCTCGGCATCAAGGTCGAGGTGCAGGCCGGCACGTGGGAGGTCATCGAGCCCCGCATGCCCAAGGACGCGGTCCTCGCGGGCGGCGGCTCCCCGGCCGACCCGGACTTCGACCAGTACACCCTCCTGAAGTCCTCCCTCGCCGGTGACGGCTTCAACAACATGGCCCACTACGACAACCCCAAGGTCGACAAGGCGCTCGACGAGGCCCGCGAGAGCGGCGACCACGCCAAGCGGCAGGCCGCGTACGACACCATCCAGCGCGAACTGGTGAAGAACCCGGGCTACACCTTCCTCACCCACATCGACCACCTCTACGTCGTCGACAAGCGCTTCGGCGACCTGACCACCCAGACCGAGCCGCACGACCACGGCCTCGCGTCAGGCCCGTGGTGGAACGTCGAGGACTGGCAGCCGAAGCAGTGAAGTCCGCGCTCCGGAAGCTCCCATGGGGGCCGATGGCGCGCATGACGGGACGGCGGGCCCTGTTCGCCGTCCCGGTCCTGCTCGCCGTCACCTTCGGCGTCTTCGCGATCGCCGCCGCGTCCCCCTTCGACCCGGTCAAGGCGTACGCGGGGACGGCCGGGCTCACGGCGTCCCAGGAGAACCTCGACCAGCTGCGCGCCAACCTCGGCGTCGACCAGCCCCTGGTGCAGCGCTGGTGGAACTGGCTCACCTCGGCCGTGACCGGCGACCTCGGGGACTCCAGCACCCTGCGCCAGCCCGTCTCCGACGCCATCGGTGAACGCATCGGCTGGTCCGTGCTGCTCGCCGCCACCGCGTTCCTGCTCGCGATCCTCGTCGGCACGACGCTCGGCGTGCTTGCCGCCCGCCGTCCGGGCGGCTGGCTCGACCGCGCGGTGACCTCGCTCGCGTACACGCTGGAGGCGGCGCCGCCGTTCTGGATCGGCCTGCTCGCCGTCTGGCTGTTCGCCCTGAAGCTGGGCGTGCTGCCCTCGGGCGGGCTCACGGACACGGCCAGCTCGACCGTGACGGCAGGACAGGTGGCGAGCCATCTCGTGCTGCCCGCCGCCGTCCTGGCGATCTCGCAGCTTCCCTGGTTCGTCCTGTACGTACGTCAAGGCGTCGGCGACGCGCTCGGCGACGACCCCGTCCGCGGTGCACGCGCGCGTGGCCTCGCCGAACGGACCGTTCTCCTCGGCCACGCCCTGCGCTCGGGCATGCTGCCCGTGCTCACGCTGATCGGCTCACGGGTGCCCGAACTGATCACCGGTGCGCTCCTCGTGGAGACCGTCTTCAGCTGGCCGGGCATCGCGGCCGCCACCGTGCAGGCCGCCACCTCCGTGGACTTCCCGCTGCTCGCCGCGCTGACCGTGCTCGCCACGGCGGCGGTGCTCCTGGGCAACCTCCTCGCCGATCTGCTGTACGGCCTCGCCGACCCGAGGGTGGGATTCGATGGCTGACGTGACCTGGCGTGCCACTACAGGGGGCGCCCCGAAAACTCGCTCCACGCGCGCGTGGCGGGTGCGTTCCTCGGCGGTGATCGTCGCGGCGGTCGTCCTCGCCGTCCTGCTCGTACCGCCGCTCGTGAACCTCGACGAACAGGCCGTGAACCTGGCGGCCAAGCTGCAACCGCCGTCCTGGGCACACCCCTTCGGCACCGACGACGTCGGCCGCGATCTGCTCGTGCGCTGCGTGTACGGGCTGCGGGTCTCGCTCCTGGTGGGTGTGGTGGCGGCCGTCGTCGCCACCGTCATCGGCACGGCCGTGGGCGCGCTCGCCGCCGCCTCGGGAGGCTGGGTGGACCGGGTCGTCATGCGGCTCGTGGACGTCTTCTCGTCCGTGCCGCACCTGCTGCTCGGCATCTTCATCGTGGCGATGTTCCGGCCCGGCGTCTGGCCGGTCGTCGTCTCCGTCGCGCTCACCCACTGGCTGTCCACGGCCCGCATCGTCCGCGCCGAGGTGCTCTCGCTGCGGTCCCGCCCCTACGTCGACGCGGCGATCTCCGGCGGTGCCTCGCGGCTGCGCGTGACCGTGCGGCATCTGCTGCCCGGCGTGCTCCCGCAGGCCGGACTCGCCGCCGTCCTGATGGTGCCGCACGCCGTGTGGCACGAGTCCGCGCTGTCCTTCCTGGGGCTCGGACTCCCCACCCACCAGGCCAGCCTCGGCACGCTCGTGCAGAGCGCCCGCGGCTCGCTGCTCGCCGGTGACTGGTGGCCGACGCTCTTCCCCGGCCTGTTCATCATCGTGCCCACCCTGGCGATCGCGGGCCTCGCCGGCGCCTGGCGGGAACGGATCAACCCCCGGCGCCGATCGGAGCTGATGCTGTGACTCCCGTGCTGTCCGTGCAGGGCCTTTCCGTACGTTTCCGCATGCGCGGCGGCAGCTTCGTCTCCGCCGTCACCGACGCCCGCTTCGATCTCGCGGCGGGGGAGTGCCTGGCCCTCGTCGGCGAGAGCGGCTGCGGCAAGTCCGTGCTCGCGTCGGCGCTGCTCGGGCTGCTCCCGCAGAACGCGGAGACGGCCGGGTCTGCGCTCATCGGCGACGTGGACCTGCTGACCGCCGACGAGCGGACCCTGGCCCGCACCGTGCGCGGGCGGCGCGTCGGCCTCGTACCGCAGAGCCCGGCCGCGCACCTGACGCCCGTGCGGACCGTGCGCGCCCAGCTGGAGGAGACCCTGCGGGAGCTCGCGGGCGTGCCGCGGCCGAAGCTGCGGGCGGCCGCCGAAGCAGCCGCCGAGCGTGCCGCGTTCCCCGCCGGGCACCTGGACCGCTACCCGCACGAGCTCTCCGGCGGCCTCGCCCAGCGCGCCGCCACTGCGCTCGCGCTCATCGGCGACGCGCCGCTGCTGCTCGCCGACGAACCGACGACGGGACTCGACCGCGACCTCGTCGACCGCACGGTGGACGAACTGCGCCGGCACGTCGGCGAGGACCGCGCGCTGCTCCTGATCACCCACGATCTGGCGGCCGCCGAGCGGATCGCCGACCGCGTCGCCGTGATGTACGCGAGCCGCATCGTCGAACTCGCCGACGCAGACGACTTCTTCGGCACCCCCGGGCCCCGCCACCCCTACGCGCGCGGCCTGCTCGACGCCCTGCCGGAGCGGGAGTTCACGCCGATCCCCGGAATGCCGCCCGAGCTGTCCGCGCTGCCGGCCGGATGCGCGTTCGCGGCACGCTGCCCGGCGGCGGACGAGGCCTGCGGGGCCGTTCCCGAGCCGGTGGACGGGGTCGCCTGCCACCACCCCCACCCGGCGGCCCTGCTGGAGGCACCCCGTGCTTGAACTGCGTTCCGTCACCGCCGGATACGACCGCCGAGCCCCCGTCGTACGCGGCGTGGACCTCACCGTCGACGCGGGCGCCTCCGTCGGCCTACTCGGACCCAGCGGCTGCGGCAAGTCGACGCTGGCCCGCGTCGCCGCGCTGCTTCACAAGCCGGACGCGGGCCGCGTCGTCATCGACGGCGAGCCCGCACGCGGCTGGCGGCACCGCGCGCCCCGCGAGCAGCGCACCGCCTTCGGCGTGGTCTTCCAGCAGCCGCGGCTCTCCGCCGACCCCCGCCTGACCCTCACGAACCTGATCGCCGAGCCGCTGCGGGCCAGCGGGCGGGGGAGCGAAGCAGCCGGTCGGGTACGGGAGTTGGCGGCCACCGTCGGACTCGGCGACGACCTCCTGGGCCGCAGGCCGCACGAGGTGAGCGACGGCCAGCTGCAGCGCGCCTGCCTGGCCCGCGCGCTGGTGCTCCGCCCCCGCTGGCTGATCTGCGACGAGATGACCGCGATGCTGGACGCCTCGACGACGGCCGCGCTGGTGCACGCGGTGGAGGAGTACCGGCGCGAGAGCGGCGCCGGTCTGCTCGCTGTCGGCCACGACCGGGTGCTCCTGGAGCGGTGGTGCGACCGGACGGTGCACTGGAGCGAGCTGAGCGCTCCGCCGGTATAGCGGTGATGGACCTGCTGGCCGGTGGGGGCTGGCCGCGCAGTTCTCCGCGCCCCTTACGGGCCGCGCAGTTCCCCGCGCCCCTTACGGGCCGCGGAGTGAACGAAGGACGTCGATAGCGCCAACTCCCCGCCGCTGGAGGTTTCTTGACGCGGGCATGGCCTCATACTCACTGAGGCCCCGCCCGTCGTCCTCGTCCTCCGGGAGTCTCCATGGCCCTCTTCAGCCGTCGTAGAGCCCTCACCACCTTCGGCGCCGCCCTCGCGGGCACCGTCGCCGTCCCCGCGTACGCCCAGGCGAGCGAGCGCGGACACGGCCCCCGCCCCCTCATCCGCGCCCACGCGCACAACGACTACGAACACCCCCGGCCCCTGTTCGACGCCCTCGACCACCGCTTCGGCAGCGTCGAGGCCGACATCTACCTCGTCGACGGCCAACTCCTGGTCGCCCACGACCCGGCGGACCTCGACCCCACCCGCACCCTCGAATCCCTGTACCTGGACCCCCTCTCCGCCCGCGTCCGCGCCAACGGCGGCTCCGTGTACCGGGGTTACCACCGCACCCCCTTCCAGCTCCTGATCGACATCAAGACCGAGGGCGCGGCGACGTACCTGGAACTCGACCGCCATCTCCGGCGCTACCGGCACCTGTTCACCACGTACTCCCACGGCAAGGTGCGCCGCTCCGCCGTGACCGCGGTGATCTCGGGCGACCGCGCGGCCCGTGCGCCGATGGAGGCCCAGCGGGTGCGCCGCGCCTTCTACGACGGCCGTCTCGCCGATCTCGGCACCGCGGCCCCCGCCTCCTTCATCCCGCTGATCAGCGACAACTGGACGCTCAACTTCAGCTGGCAGGGCGTCGGCGCGTTTCCCGCGGCCGAGCGCGACAAGCTGCACGGCATCGTCTCCACCGCCCACAAGCGCGGTCAGCGCGTCCGCTTCTGGGCCACCCCCGACCTGGCGGGTCCGGCGCGCGACGCGGTGTGGGGCGAGCTCCTCGCCGCCGGCGTCGATCACCTGAACACGGACGACCTCGCGGGACTCGAGGCGTTCCTCGACGCACACGGGAAGTAGCACCCGTTCGGAGGACGTGCCGGTCGACCGGATGGCCCCTCCGCTGCGCAACACTGACGGCCGAAGCCGCGGTGCTGACGCGGCGGAGGAGGGTGTTCCATGGCCATCTCGGTCTCTGTGGTGCTGCTGCTCGTGATCCTGGCAGTGGTCTTTCTGCGTAACGGCGCGCTGAAGTTCTCGCACGCTCTTGTCTGCGCGCTGCTCGGCTTCTACCTGGCGAGTTCCAGCATGGCGCCGACCATCCACAACGGGCTCACGGCCACGGCCGACATCGTCAGCAGCCTGCAGCCGTGAACATCCGCCCGCTGCCCTGAGCGTTTCGCCTTCATGAACAACTGTCACGTTTCCATGGACACTTCAAGGGTGCCGATCTAGCTTCGGCGCATGTCCAGCAGACTGCGTCGACTCGGTTTCAGCAGTGCGGTGGCCCTGGCCGCGGCGTCCCTCGCCTACCCGGCCCACGCCGACGACATCCCGAAGGCGCCGGGGCACCGGCTCGTCGAGCAGTACGCGGGAGCGCCCGCCGCCGCCCAGCCGCTGCCCCGCGGACCACCACCCCAACACCCGCGTCGAGCGGCCACCCTCCACCAC